>JAGOXN010000150.1 GCA_018059685.1 Steroidobacteraceae bacterium
CGGCTCCACGTCGCGGAGAGCCCCGACATCGTGCGCGCGTCCGTCGCCGTCAACGCAGAGATCCTGGCATTCCTGCAGTACCGCGACGTGCGGCAACTCGCGCCCTATCCCTATGCCGTCTTCGCGACCGTCGCCGAAGCTCGGGCGTGGATCGCGAATAACCCGCGGCCCGAGTGGCGCAAGCAGCAGTCGAGTTGACCCGCACGAGCCGCCTGATTCAGCTCATGCAAGGACCACGGGCCGCCGCGCTCGATCGGCGCTCCGGCGGGTGCGCGCCGCGCAACAGACCTGCGATCCGCCGCGGTGCTCCTGTACGCTTCCGCCCACCATGGACTACGAACGTCTCAAGGCGCGACAAAGGGCCGAGCGCCACGCGCACCATCCCAATCTTGCGCTGCGCGTGCACCGCGCGCTGAGCTGGCTCGGGCGTGCGGAGCAGTTCGCGATCCAGGTCGATCCCGACGCGCAGTTCGTCTTCCTCTGGATCGCGTTCAACGCGGCCTACGCGACGGAGATCGACGAGCGCTACCGGCTCTCGGAGCAGCAGACCTTCCGCGCGTTCCTCGAAAAGCTCGCCTCGCTCGACGCCGGGCGGCGGCTCGAGGCGCTGGTGTGGACCGAATTCCCCGGCAGCATCCGGCTGCTGCTCGACAACCCGTATGTATTCCAGGAGTTCTGGAGTTTTCACAACGGCTCGATTGCCGAGGATCAGTGGAAGCACAGCTTCGCGGCGGCGAAACGCGCAGCGAAGGTAGCGCTCGGCAACCGCGACACGGTGTCCGTACTGAGCATCGTGCTGTCGAGGATCTATACGCTGCGCAACCAGCTCATGCACGGCGGAGCGACCTGGAACAGCGCCGTCAACCGCGAGCAGATCCGCGACTGCAACCAGCTGATGGCGCGCCTCGTGCCGGCCGTAATCGAGATCATGCTCGATCACCCCGGGACGCTGTGGGGCGATGCGTGCTACCCGGTCGTCGACTGAGTGATCCAGCAGGAGTCACGCGTGATGGGACTCGCTGATCGACGTGGCTTCACGCGCCTGGCGGCGGCCGGACTGGTCATGCTGCTGGCCGGTTGCGACGCGAACTTCACGGCGGACCTGGGCTCGTCGCCACCCGCGGATCCCGCGATCACCAGCGTTCGGATCAACCTGCGAGGCCTCGAGTTCCGCAAGAGCGACGGCGGCACCGGCCGGCTCGAGTTCAGATCCGGCGAAGTCGTCGACCTGCTGCAGTTGCGCACTGGCGAGCCGCTGCGCCTCTTCACCGACGAAGAGTTGTCGGCGGGTCGTTACTCGGGAGTTCGGCTGCTGTTCGACGAGGACGAGGACCCGAACGTCGTTGCGACCGTCCTCGGCGGTCAATTCCCCTTGCGCCTCGCCGAGGGCGGTTTCGCGACCGTCGACTTCGTCGTCGAGGACGGGGAGAGCAGCCATGAGTCGCTCACGCTCGTGCTCGATCTGCGCCAGTCACTGGCTCCCGACGAGGCCGTCGATGAGTACACCCTGACGCCGAAGCTGCGCGCCGTCCGCACCGATGAGGCCGCGACGATCCGGGGAAACGTCGCCACCTTGTGCCCGGTGGGGACCTCGCTTGCGACGGGCGGCGCAGTCTACCTGTACTCGGGCCAGGACGTGGTGCCGGACGACATCGATGGGGCCGGCGTGGAACCGTTCGCAACGACGACGTTGACGTCATCGCCCGGCGCGGGATTCGCTTATGACCTGCGGTTCCTGCCGCCTGGTCAGTACACGCTCGCGTTGACCTGTCAGGGCAACGAGGACGTGCACGATCGCAGCGACGACCTGTCCTTCGCTGATGCCCTGAACGTCGAGGTCGACGCGGAAGACGTGCTGCAGCTCGACCTCGATTGACGGGGTCGTCCACTCACGCGGGGCGTGGGGCGTCGGCCGCATTCCCGGTGGTGATCGTACGCCCGGTCGGTCGCGGCACCGCGATGCAGCGGTGTTTCAGGCCGTCGGGCGCGTGAGCAGGGCAGGATTCGTCGGACCCGGCTAGACTCGCGTCCCGAAGGAGACCGCAGCATGCGTAGACGAGACTTCCTGGCCTCCGGTATCGCCCTGGCCGTCACGAGCGTACTCGAGGCCCGGGCGGACACTGCGCCGGCGAATGAAGCCGCACGCGCGCGTGCCCTGTACGACGCGATCTTCGAGGAACTCCTCGACGTATCACCGCAGACCGTGACGACACTCGGACTCGACGCGGGGCCACGTGCCGCCGCGCGCTCGCGCCTCGACGACCGTTCGCCCGCCGGCCGCATGAACGTGCTCGGTCCCCTGGCGAATGCGCTGCCCCGGCTGCAGGCGATCGATGCAGGCTCACTCAGCGGCCGCGACCGATCGGATCTCGCGACCGCCGTCTGGGTCGCCAGGATCAGTCGGGAGATCGAGGCGCAGCCGATCGGCGCGATCGACTCGTACAATTTCCCCATCCCGTACGTCGTGAGCCAGTTGACGGGCGCGTACCAGTCGACGCCTGACTTCCTCGACACGCAACACCCGATCGAGTCCGCGACCGATGCCGAGGCCTACCTCGCGCGACTCGAAGCCTTTGCGCGGGAGGTCGTCCATGACACCGGTCGCGGACGCGATGATCTGAAGCGCGGGATCGTCCCGCCCGACTTCATCGCGGACAAGACGCTCGCGCTGCTGAAGATGCTGCGCGGCCAGTCCGGCGAGAAGTCCGGACTCGTGACGTCGCTCGCGCGGCGCACCGGAGAGAAAGGCATCGCGGGAGAATGGGGTCCGCGGGCCGCGCATCTCGTCGACGGGCCGCTCGCGCGGGCGCTCGACGGGCAGATCGCGCTCGTCGGCGAGCAACGGGCGCGGGCAACACATGAGGCGGGCGTGCGACGCCAGCCCGGCGGCGAGGCGTATTACCCGCTGTGCCTGCGTTACCAGACTTCGACGCGGATGACGCCCGACGAGGCACACGCGCTCGGTCTCGCACAGGTCGCGGAGATCTCTGCCGCAGCGGACTCACTGCTTGGGGACGCGGGCCTGACAGAAGGCACGGTCGGTGCACGGCTGAGCGCACTGACGAAGGACCCACGCTGGTTGTATCCCAGCACCGACACCGGCCGGGAACACCTGCTTGCGGACCTGAACGCACAGGTCGACGGAATGCGCCGCCGCCTGCCGGAGCTGTTCGGCGTGCTGCCGAAGACACCCGTCGAGGTGCGGCGCGTGCCGCCCGAGATCGAACTTGGCGCACCGCGCGGCTATGCGCAGTCGGGCAGCCTCGATGGCACTCGACCCGGTGCCTACTACATCAATCTCGCTGACACGTCGATCTGGCCGAAGTGGTCGCTGCCGACGCTGACCTACCACGAGAGCCTGCCGGGTCACCACCTGCAGGGGACGATCGCGCTCGAGTCGCAGGGTACCCCGATGCTGCACCGGACCCTGGCGATGAATGCCTACGCCGAGGGCTGGGCGCTGTATGCCGAGCAGCTCGCCGACGAGATCGGCATGTACCGCGACTTCCCGCTCGGGCGGCTCGGACTGCTGCAGTCGTTCCTTTATCGCGCCGTGCGCATCGTGGTCGACACGGGCATGCACTGGAAGGACTGGACCCGCGAGCAGGCCATCACGTACATGGCAGAGACCGTGGGCCTCGCGCACGGTGCGGTGGTGAACGAGATCGATCGCTATTGCGTGTGGCCGGGGCAGGCCTGCGGCTACAAGATCGGGCACCTCGAGTTCGTGCGCCTGCGCGAGCTCGCCAAGGCGCGAATGGGTCCGCGCTTCGACTTGCGCGCCTTTCATGACGTGGTGCTGAAGGGCGGCGCAATGCCGCTCGAGGTGCTCGCGCAGGTGGTGGAGGAGTGGGCGGGGTAGGGCCGCAGCAGATAAGATCCGCACGAACGCACGATGGGGGAGGGCGGTCATGAGCAAACCGACGGTCCTGCTCACCGGAGTCTCGGGGTTCATCGCCAAGCACTGCGCCGTGGAGCTGCTGAACGCCGGTTACGGCGTACGCGGCACCGTACGGTCCCTGCAGCGCTCGGGTGCGGTCAAGGAGACCATCCAGAAGCACGCCCCGGTCACACGCCTCGAATTCGCCGAGGCCGACCTCGAGTCCGATGCGGGCTGGAACGAGGCCGTCGCTGGCTGCACCCACGTCCTGCACCTCGCCTCGCCCTTCCCGACCACGCAGCCCCGGGACGAGCAGGACCTCATCCGCCCTGCCGTGCAGGGGACCCTGCGCGTGATGCGCGCCGCGGCGGCGGCACAGGCCGTGCGAATCGTGCAGACCTCGTCCGTCGCTGCCGTGATGTACGGCCATGCCCGCGACCGCACGGCGCCGTTCACGGAATCCGACTGGACACAGGTGGAGTCCCCGGGGGTGACGGCCTACGGCAGGTCGAAGACGCTCGCCGAGCGGGCGGCACGGGAGTTCATGCAGCAGGAGCGGCCGGCCATGCATTATTCCTCGGTCAACCCAGGCCTAGTGCTCGGGCCGGCGCTCGACCGCGACATCGGCGCGTCGGCCGAGATCGTGCAGATGTTCCTGAAGGGCAAGTACCCGGGCGCCCCGCGAATGAAGATTCCATGTATCGACGTGCGGGACGTGGCGCGCATGCACCGGCTCGCGCTCGAGGTCGACGCGCCGAGCGGCGGGCGCTATCTCGGGTCGGCTGCTTGTCTCTGGATGATCGAAATTGCCGCCGCAATCCGCGTGGCGCTGGGCGACGCGGCGCGCAAGGTTCCATCGCGCGTCCTGCCCGACTGGGTGATCCGGCTGGTCGCGATATTCGACGCTACCGCGCGCCAGGCGATCCCGGAGCTTGGCAAGGACATCGCCGTCGATACGTCACTCACGCGACGGACGCTCGGGCTCGACTTCGTTCCCGCGGAGGACGCGGCCGCGGCGATGGCGAGGAGCCTGGTCGAACTCGAGCTGGCCTGATTGTCGCGGTGCCGGCGGCGCGATCGTTCCGCGTGCAGGCGCGAGCAGGCTCAGGTCGCCACCTTGCGTGGCCAGAATCTGCGCAGCAGACCGGCGAGGGCAACCGTCACGGCACCGGCGATGAGCCCCGTGACCATGGCGGTGAGAATCGGCACCAGAGCGACCAGCACGGTCTCCAGGCCGGAGAGGCCGCCGGTGCGGCGTGCAATCCCCTCGACCCAGTGATGGATCCAGGGAATGCCGTGGGACAGGATGCCGCCGCCCACGAGGAACATCGCGACCGTACCCGCAATCCCGAGCATCCTCAGGAGCCATGGCGCGAGGCGGAGGAGACCCGTCCCGAGTGCGCGTGACGATGAGGCTCCCACCCCTGGCCCGTCGCGCGCGCTCAGATACACGCCTGCGTCGTCGAGTTTCACGATCGCCGCCACCAGGCCGTAGACGCCAACGGTCATGAGGAGGGCGATGCCAATCAGCACCGTCACCCTCACGCCGAGTGCGGCGGTGGCCACCGTGCCGAGCGAGATGACGATGATTTCCGCGGACAGGACGAAATCGGTGCGGATCGCGCCCTTGATGCGGTCCCGCTCGAAGGCACGCAGGTCGAGGTTGGGGTCAGCGAGGGCTTCGCGAAGCTCCACGCGATGCGCGGCGTCCTCCGCGTGGCCGGTCAGCTTGTGCCAGACCTTCTCGAAACCCTCGTAACAGAGGTAGAGACCGCCGAGCATCAGCAAGGGTATGACCGCCCACGGCGCGATCGCACTGATCACGAG
Source organism: Steroidobacteraceae bacterium (assembly GCA_018059685.1). Lineage (GTDB taxonomy): Bacteria > Pseudomonadota > Gammaproteobacteria > Steroidobacterales > Steroidobacteraceae > RPQJ01. The sequence goes on from JAGOXN010000150.1 coordinate 5,708, forward strand.
CGCTGCGGGCACGAGGATGGCCTTGTTGACGAGCGAGCCCTTGGCGACCGCCCACACGACCGGCAACTCCCGGTCCGCGGCGACCCCCGACACCTGCTGGGCGTTGAGGGCGAGGTCGTCGCCGAGCACGCCCGCAGTCTTGGCCGTCGCGGCCTTGGTGAGCACGGCGACATCGTCCAGTACCGTGGCGATGTCGTCGAGGAGGGCGAGCAGGCTGGCGCCGGCCATGGCGTGTTCCGTCGAGACGGAGGCGAATCGCGGCCGGCCTAAGGGCTGGTCGACTGCGCCGCCACGCCGCGACTGCGGTCGCGGATGGCCCGGAATTCGCTGTCAGTCCGCCAGTTCGGCCAGCTCGATTCGTTCGCGAGCGTGAGGCCCACGTCGTAGTACACGGCGAGGTCCTCGAGGAGGCCGCTCAGGTCCCACGCGGGATCGTATTCGTCGGACGGCTTGTGGTAGCGGTTCGCCACATAGTCGTCGAGCCAGACGCGGCCGTAGCCTGCGCCCTTCGTCGGACTGTCGATGCCTGCCTTCGTGTAGAGCATCGGCACGCCCTGCTTGGCCAGGTTGAAATGGTCGGAGCGATAGTAGAAGCCTTTCTCCGGCGTCGGCTCCTGGACGAGCACGCGGCCCTGCCGGGCCGCTGCCCGGCGCAGGTATTCGTCGAGTTCGGATGCGCCGTAGCCGATCACGGTCAGGTCGCGAGTCCGGCCCAGGGGGTACAGGTTGTCCATGTTGAGGCCGCCGTATACATGCGACAGCGGTACGGGCGGATGCTCGGCGAAATACTGGCTGCCGAGCAGGCCCGACTCCTCGGCCGTCACCGCCGCGAACATCACCGAGCGATCCGGACGCGGTTCGGTCGCCGCAAACGCACGGGCGAGTTCGATCAGGGCGGCGACGCCCGTCGCGTTGTCGGACGCGCCGTTGAAGACCGTGTCGGCGCCGGGGTCCTGCGGGTCGTCCGGCAGCTTGCCGAGGTGGTCCCAGTGGGC
>JAGOXN010000151.1 GCA_018059685.1 Steroidobacteraceae bacterium
GCGCAGCCTGCGCAGCCGCCGACCGCGCAGGCCATGAACTCCTCGAGCGAGACCTGGCAGGGCACGCCGTAGTGGCGTGCAACTTTCGCGGCCGCCTGCAGCATCGGCGTCGGCCCGCAGGCAAACATCTCGACACGCCCGAGCGCGGACGCGTCGAGGGACGCGAGCCACTCCGCCGCGAGGTCCGTGACGTAACCGTGGAAGCAGCCGGGAAAGCCGGCCAGACTCGCCAGGCGGCTTGGTACGTCCCAGTCATCGAGCAGCGGCATGCAAGCGATCACCCCGTCCGGCATGCCTGGCACGAGCAGCGTCGACGGGCGCGCGCGGAACGGGAACGGAATCTCCGATCCCATCAGCACCAGCGGGCGCCACGTGGCGTCGCGGCGCGCTCGCAGCGTGTCGGCGAGGAATACCATCGGCGGGATGCCGACGCCGCCGCCTACGAGCAGGGTCAGCGGCCGCGCCGGCGATGGCTCGAATCCCCGGCCGATCGGGCCCATCGCGCTCAGGATCGCGCCGGCCGGCTGCTGCGAGAGCGCCTCGAGGCCTGGGCCCACCACCTTGTAGAGAATCTCGATCGTGCCGCCGGCGCGGTCGGCGCGCATGATCGACAGCGGTCGCCGCATCGGCAGCAGCCGGTCGCAGCTCAAGTGCACGAAACTGCCCGGCGTCGCGGCCGCGGCGCATTTCGGCGCGCGCAGCCGGATCACGTACTGCCGGCCCGGATGCTCCTGCTGCGCGAGGATCTCCGCGGCCTCGACGAAGATCGTGCCCCGGTGCGGCCGCGCCCTCATCCGGCCTTCCGCCCGGCCTCGACGTTGCGCGCCTGCACGTTGCGCACGATGGTGGCGAGCACCGCCATGCGCACCGCCACTCCGTTCGTGACCTGCTGGTGGATCACCGACTGCCGTCCGTCGGCCACCTCGCTCGTGATCTCGACGCCGCGATTCATGGGACCCGGGTGCATCACGATGGCGTCCTGCCTGGCGTGACGCAGGTTCCCGGTCGAGAGGCCCCATTCGCGACAGAACGCATCGGCATCGAGCGAGTGAGCCTCGGCCATGCGCTCGCGCTGGATGCGCAGCGCCATCACGACGTCGGCGCCGCGGATGCCATCGGCGAGCGAAGCGTGCCGGCTCGCGCCCGCGAGTTCGTCCGGCTCCGGCGCGAGGCTCGCGGGGCTCACGAGCCGCAACTCGCCGACGCCCAGGGTGAGCAGGGCCCGTGCCGTCGAACGCGCGACGCGCGAGTGGCGGATGTCGCCCACGATGGCGACGCAGAGTTCGCGCGGATCGCCCTTGTGCTGGCGGATCGTGAGCACGTCGAGCAGGCCCTGCGTGGGATGCGAGACATGCGCCTCGCCGCCGTTGAGAATGCTGACGTGCGGCGCGACGTGCCGCGCAACATAGGCCGGCAGACCGGGCTCCGCATCGCGCATCACGAACACGTCCACCTGCATCGCCTGCAGCGTATAGATCGTGTCGAGCACGGATTCGCCCTTGACGCGCGACGACGACTGCACCTCGAGGCTCACGACGTCCGCGCCGAGGCGGGTGGCGGCGAGTTCGAACGAGACCCGCGTGCGCGTGCTGGGCTCGAAGAACAGGTTCGCGACGGTGCGACCCGCGAGGCTCTGGTCGCGTGCCGGGAGGTCGCCCGGCAGGCGGACGTAGAACTGGGCGAGGTCGAGCAGCTGCAACAACTCGTCGCGCGCGAGGCCATCGAGGGTGAGAAGGTGGCGCAGGCGCCCGGCGGGGTCGCGCTGCAGGTCGCTTCCGGTGTCGGTCGTCAAGGGTCGCTCCCCGGTCAGGTGGCGGGACCGCGCAGCCAGGTCTCGAGGATCAGGCGCGCGGCATTGGCGTCGATGTCCTCGCGCCGCACGCGGCGGCGGCGGGCGCCGGACCGGCGCGCCTCGCGCAGGTCGGCGGCCGCGGCCACCGAGGTGAGGCGCTCGTCGACGAACTCCACCGGCAATCCGAAGCGCCGTGACAGTTCCGCCGCGAACGCACGGCACGATCCCGTCAGGGCCGTATCCGAGCCGTCCATATTATATGGGAGGCCCACCACGAGACGCGCCGGGGACCAGTCCTGGATGCAGCGCCCGAGGGCAGTCCAATCGGGGGAGCCACTCACGCCGACGACGCCCGCCGGACTCGCGGTCGCCGTGGCGGCCTGCCCCACCGCCACCCCGATGCGACGCTCGCCGTAATCGAACGCGAGCACCACTTCCGCAGGCCGCGTCACTGCGCTCAGGCGTGCCCGGCGTCGCTGCTCAGGTGCAGCAGGTTGATGCCGAGCAGCCGACCAGCCGCCTGCCAGCGCTGTTCCGGCGGCGTGTCGAAGATCACCCGCTCGTCGCAGGGCGCCGTGAGCCAGGCGTTGTTCACCATTTCCTCCTCGAGCTGGCCGGCATCCCAACCGGCATACCCGAGCGCAACGATCACCTGCTCGGGGCCGCCGCCGCCGGCGAGTGCATCCAGGATGTCCCGCGAGGTCGTGAGGTGCAGGCGCTGCGACACCTGCAGCGTCGACTCCCAGGACTTGCCGGGACTGTGCAGGACGAAACCCCGCTCGGTCTGCACGGGACCGCCCTGCAGCACCGGGTCGCGGGCGACGCGCGACTGGGAGGCATCGAGGCCGAGCTGCCCGAACACCTCACCGAGGTTCATCGTGAGTGGCCGGTTGATGACGATGCCGAGCGCGCCGCGGGCGCTGTGCTCGCAGACCAGCGTGACGGTCTGCGAGAAGTTCGGGTCGGTCATGCCCGGCATCGCGATCAGGAACTGGTTGCTCAGGAAGCCGTCGTCCATGGCACCCAGTATCCGGCCGGCCGACGCATCGCCACAAGCGGCACGCGGCTCACCGCGACGACCACACGGCGCCCGAGCCCAGGCGACCGTCGAGGAACTGCCATTCGTAGGCGAACCGCAGCACGGGATAGCGGTCGCGCATCTCGGGCGGGAAGGGGTCGAAGGGCGAGGCGAGCCGCACGATGGATACCGCGGCCTGGTCGAGTTCCCGGTGGCCGCTCGTGCGGCGTACGACGACCTCGTCGAGGCTGCCGTCCGCGCGGATTGCGACCTCGATGACCGGATTGCCCGACAAGGCGCGCCGCCGCGCCTCGTTCGGGAAATTCAGGGTACCGGCGCGTTCGATGCGGCGCTTCCAGCCCTCGAGATAGCCGGCGATCGCCGATTCGCGCGTGTCCGCGAGGAGGCGGTCGTCGGCGCCAGCATCGCCCCTGAGGTGGAGCGTTTCGTCGGCGGCGACCGCGTGCAGGCCGACCTGGGCGAGGGGCCGCAGCTCGGTCGGCGTCGCAGCGGCACTGCCCGACTGCGCAGCGGACACGGCCCTGCGCGGCGAGCGAGCCGCGCGACTCGCGAGCACCCGGGCGCCGTCCGTCGAGTCGCCCGATTCAGCGCCGTCCGGCCCATCGCCACGCTGCTCGCCGGGGCTCTCGAGCAGGCTTGCCGATGCCTCCGGGAGGGAGGTGCGCCGCTGGTCGCGCGTCGTACCCGCGCCGCGCTGGTTGCGCTCCGCAATGTAACTGGCCGCGAGGTTCTCGTCTTCCTTCTGTCCGTCGCCGACCAGCAGCACCTCGAGCGTGGGCAGCGGATGGTCCGTGACTTCGGGCGCCGTGAACCGGATGCCGAGGATCAGGAGGCCGTGCAGCAGGGCCGCGACGAACACCGTCGTCGCGAGGCGGTCTTCGGGCCGGTCACTGCCGAGGAAGGTCCGCATGTCTCAGCAACCGAGCCGGCGTGCGATGGCATCCATCAGCAGGCCCGTCACGTCGATGCCGAACTGCCGGTCGAGTTCACGCGCGCCGGTGGGGCTCGTCACGTTGATCTCCGTGACGAAGCCGCCAATGACGTCGAGGCCGACGAAGAGCATGCCGCGTTCGCGCAGGGCCGGCCCGATTCGGGCCGCGAGCCAGCGATCACGGTCGTCGAGCGGGCGGCCGACGCCCTTGGCGCCCGCCGCGAGGTTGCCGCGATTGTCCGCGTCCGAGGGGATGCGCGCGAGTGCGTACGGCACTGGCTCGCCGTCCACGAGTATCACGCGGGCGTCGCCGCTCGTCACGATGTCCGGGATGTAGCGCTGGACGATGGCGTAGCGGTTCCCGTAGTCGGTCAGGGTCTCGAATACCACGTTGGCGTTCTTGTCGCCGAGTTCGAGCACGAAGATGGAGCGGCCGCCCATGCCATGGAGCGGCTTGCAGACGATGCGCCCGTGTTCGCGCAGGAAAGCGTGCATGTCGCCCATGTCGCGCGTGATGAGCGTCGGTGCACAGCACTCCGGGAACCACGCCGTGTAGACCTTCTCATTCATGTCGCGCAGGCCCTGCGGCCGGTTCACGACCAGGGCGCCCTGCAGTTCCGCGCGCTCCAGGATGTACGTCGCATAGACATACTCCGTGTCGAATGGCGGGTCCTTGCGCATGAGGATCGCGTCGAAGGCGCCCAGTTGCGAGGTGGCAGGTTCCCCGAGCGTGTACCAGTCCGAGGGGTCGTCGCGAACCGCGACGGGACGGGCGCGACCGAAGGCGACCCCGTCGCGCAGCCAGAGGTCGCCGAGTGCCAGGCACGCGATCGACCAGCCGCGGCGCTGCGCGGCGAGCATCATCGCGAGTGAAGTGTCCTTGACCGGCTTGATGTCCTCGATGGGATCCATCACCACGGCGATGCGCAGGGACTTGTCGGTCATCGAGGGCTCCGTCGCTCCGCGCTCCGCGGCGCCTGAGACTCCCGTCATGGTATCGAAAGCGGCCGATGGCAGGGCACCTGCCAATATGTTAAAAACTCCCCGCGAGCGAGGCCTCGCGCTTTAGCGTCGTGCTCTTGACGCTCAATCAGACGCGGGGGTTCGAGGGCATGGAAAACACGGCAGCGAGTACCAGCCGGCCGAGGCTGGCCGGGCTCAAGGTGCTGGTCATCGACGACAGCAAGACGATCCGCCGCACGGCGGAGACGCTGCTCGCGCGCGAGGGCTGCGAGGTCTACACGGCGGTGGACGGTTTCGATGCGCTCTCCAAGGTGGCGGACCACCAGCCCGACATCGTGTTCGTGGACATCATGATGCCGCGGCTCGACGGCTACCAGACCTGTTCGCTGATCAAGCACAACAAGGTCTTCCGTACCATCCCCGTCATCATGCTGTCGAGCAAGGACGGGTTGTTCGACCGCGCCCGTGGCCGCATCGTGGGCTCGGAGCACTACCTCACCAAGCCCTTCACGCGCGAAGAGCTCCTGAGCGCGATCGAGACCCATGTCCACCGCTGAGGCCGAACGACCCGGAGGGACCGACCCGTGGCACTGGTACTGATCGTCGACGATTCCCCGACGGACGTGCACGTGATGCAGCAGGCCCTGGAGAAGGGTGGCTTCCGTACGGCCTCCGCCGGCGACGGGGGCGAGGGCATCCGCAAGGCCCGCGAACTCCACCCCGATCTCATCCTCATGGACATCGTGATGCCCGGCCTGAACGGATTCCAGGCCACGCGCGAGCTCGCGAACGATCCCGAGACGCGCTCGATCCCGGTGATCATGGTCACCTCCAAGTCGCAGGAGACCGATCGCATCTGGGGCCTGCGGCAGGGCGCCGTCGACTACCTCGTCAAGCCCGTCGCCATGGACCAGCTGGTGCGGAAGGCACAGGCGGCGCTTGGGGCCTGAGATGGACGGCACGAGCGAATTGCGGTCGCTGCGCGATCGGCCGTACGAGTTGCTGTGCGAGCTCGACCGCCGCGCGCGCGCGGCGGTGCTCGGCCAGCCCGAGGCGGCGGCGTCCGGCGCGGAATGGGTGGGCATCGCCTTCCGGATCGGCGGCGAGGCTTTCCTGCTCGCGCGCGAAGAGACCCGCGAGGTGATGGGTTATCCGGCGTCCGTTACGCGCGTGCCGGGCGCGAAGGGCTGGATCCGGGGCCTCTCGAACGTGCGCGGCCAGCTGCTGCCGGTCATCGACCTCAAGGCCTTCCTGGGGTCCGGTAATACCGGAATCACGCGCGCGACGCGCGTGCTGGTGGCGAACCACCGCGAGATTCCGGCGGGCCTCGTGGTCGACGAGGTGATGGGATTCCGCCGTTTCTACGAGAGCGAGTTCTCGGCCGACCTTCCGCCCACACTGCTGCGCTGCGAGCGCTACCTGGCAGGGGCATTCAAGCGGGGCTCGGAGGTCTGGCCGGTCTTCAGCGTGCGCAGCCTGCTCGAGAGCCCGCCGTTCCTGCAGGCTGCCGCGTCCTGAGCACCGCCTGCGCAAAATCATATTCGATGCCGGTGCAACGATGACCAACAGATTCCAGGCCGCCCGACTGCAACCCGTCATGGTCTCCGTGGCGCTCGTGGCAACCGCGCTCGCCGCGGTGGCGCTGGTTCTCTCCGGCAGCATGGCGAGCCAGCAATCCGAGGTGCGCGAGCAGTTGTCGGCACTCTCGTCGCTGGCGCAGAACATTCCGCTGCAGGCGGGAGCGGCGGTGCGCGGTTCCGCACCGGCATTCGATTCGCTGGCCGAGTCCCGCGCCCGGCTCGAATCGGTACTGGCCGGGGTCGCCCCGGGCGAGGCCGGCACCGGCGACCCGGCCGCATGGGCCGCCCTGCTCGAACAGTCGCAGGCCGTGCTCGACGGCCGTGCGGCGGCACTCGAAGCGCAGCGTTCCTCGGCGGGTGTGCGCGAACTCACGCCCCAGCTGCTCGCCGC
>JAGOXN010000152.1 GCA_018059685.1 Steroidobacteraceae bacterium
GGACCGCGAAGATCTCGGCCTCGGCGCGATCGAATTTCTCGCCCCAGACTTGCCCGCCGGTTTCGGTGTCGATCAGCTGTGCCGTAATTCGAACCCGGTCGCCCAGGCGTCGCACGCTGCCCTCGACCAGGTACCGGACATTGAGCTCGCGCGCGACACGCGTCGGGTCGACCGGGCCGTCGCGATATCGAAACGACGCCGAACGCGACCGCACGGAGAGCATTCTCCATCGGGACAGCTCGGTGATGATGTCCGCCGTGATCCCGTCACTCAAGAATTCCTGCTCCGGACGGCCACCCAGGTTCGTAAACGGCAGCACGCAGATGCCGACACGATCCGTACTCGAGGACGCGGCCGTGATCGTTGTCCCGGATCCCGTTCCGTCGACCCGCGGTTCGTTCCCGGATCGCCGGAGCAGACCGCCGAGCGCGCGGACGGCGTCGCGGAACTGCGGACTGCTGGCAGCGCCTGCGCTGTCCGCCAGGTCAATCGTGTGCAAGGCGCGGAAGTCGATCGGAAGACTCGCGTTGCCGATTCGCACGGGCACGAGGATGCCGCGGTCGGCGCCGTCGCGGGCCTCGCCGCGGACCCATCGGGACTGGACCGAGTCATCAGTCCAGACGACCAGTACCGCGGACGCCATCGCCAGCTCGGCGGCGATCAGTCGGTCGAATTCCTGGCCTGGCCCGATGGCGGGATCCCACCAGACCGACCAGCCCTGCGACTCCAGCGCCGCCACGAGTGGAGCGACGCGGTCCCTGTCCCGGCGTGAATAGGAGACGAAGACGTCGGCCACTGCTCGACACCCCGGGCCGCGTTGATTGTGGTCGTCAGTGACTCGGGAAGAGCAGGGTCACGACGACGCGCAGTCCCCAGTCAGGGCCATCGCCCGGCGTCTCGATGAAATAGCGCACGCCGCCGGCGTAACTCAGCAACTGCGAGCCGACCTTGGTGACCCTGGAGTACATCAGGTTGACCGGGACGTTCCAGTCGCTGCCATTCCAATCGTAGGTCGACTCCAGGTTCAGCGTGACGGTCCGCGCGCCAGGGAACTGCCTGGCGAGGAATGGCTGAATGAACGTGCTGCTCACGTCGTTGCGATCATCGTCGCCCGCGAACGACCAGATGTGATTGACGAGCGCACCGTAGGTCCAGCCCTCCGCGGTCTGCTGGAGCGCGAGCGCCGTGGGTCCCGCGCCCCATTTCTCCGCCCCGAGCAGCTCATCCGTCGCGGTTGGCAGCAGCAGGACCGGTCCCGCGGCCAGGATCCAGCCGTGCACCGGTTCTTTCGGCGAGAAGAAAAACGACGGCGTCATGTCACCCAGTCCGAACTGGCTGCCCGAGTTGCCGAACACGTCGTCCTGGTAAATCACGGGCATGATCACGCGCGTGATCAGGTTCGTGCTCTCGTTGAGTCCGAGCGGAATGACCGGTTGCAGGTTCAGGTAGTGCTTGTCGCCCTGCTCGGAGCCGATGTCGAAGTCGACGTTGTACTGGAACGGCACGCTGATGAGCGAAGCCACAGGGTTCGAAAGCTGCTTGGCGAGCGTGTCGGCGTTTTCCTGGGCGACGGCGTTCGCCGCCACCAGCATCAGGGTCAGGACCGTGAGCGCAGTCGGCCGATGAGTCATGGTCTCCTCCTGGGACGGCCCGACTGACAGCAGGCGTCACCGCCAATGTACCTCGAACGGTGGCGGTTGCGGAACGAGGTTCAGGGATTGGTCGGGTCCGCCGCGCCTTGTTCCACCCAGATGCCGTAGCTGCACTTCAGCAGTGCCGAGCCGCTCACCACGTAGGTGCCGTGCCGGTAGTCCTTGCCGTTGAAATAGCAGACGGGCTCGCCGGGCACCTGCTGGCGCACCACGTCGGTGTCCTCGTCTTCTTCCTCCGCGATCGGCGAATTCATGAGTTCAGGATCCTGGGCGCCGACGTGCGGGATACTGGGGTTGTGTTTCATGGCGGTGCTCCTGGGGGACATTCCGCTTTTCCTGCGACCTCCGCTGCTCGCCATTCTCGCACGCGGGAAATCGAGAATGTCCCCATTTAGCTCTCACATCTCGGGTGGCTCCATCGGCGGGGCTTTCTCCTTCTCGGGCAGCTCAGTCAGGGTGGCCTCGGTGAGGAGCAGGATGCTCGCGACGGAGACCGCGTTCTCGAGTGCGACACGGACCACCTTGGTGGGATCCACGATGCCGGCCTCGTACAGGTCGACGTATTCCTTGCGACTCGCGTCGAAGCCCTTGGCTCCCTTCGCTGCCAGCATGCGATCGACGACCACGCCGCCGTCAACGGAGGAATTCTCCGCGATCTGGCGCGTGGGCGACTCCAGTGCCCGCTTGAGGCACAGCACGCCCGTGCGCTCGTCGCCCTCCGTGCTCGCCTCGAGCTTCGCGACCGCGTCGACGCAACGGATCAGCGCCAGCCCGCCGCCCGGGACGATGCCCTCGGCGACCGCCGCCTTGGTCGCGCTGATGGCGTCGTCGAGCGCATCCTTCTTCGCCTTCATCTCGGATTCCGATGGCGCGCCGACACGGATCACCGCGACGCCACCCGCGAGCTTGGCGAGGCGTTCCTCGAGCTTCTCCTTGTCGTAGTCGCTCGTCGCCTTGTCGATCTCCCGGCGGATCTGCGCCATCCGGCCATCGATCGCCTTGCGGTCGCCGGCGCCGCCGATGATGGTCGTGTTGTCCTTGTCGACCACGACGCGCTTGGCGCGTCCGAGTTGCGCGAGTTCGACGTCCTCGAGCTTGACGCCGAGCTCCTCGGAGACCAGCTGCCCGCCCGTCAGCACCGACATGTCGGTGAGCATCGCCTTGCGCCGGTCACCGAAACCCGGCGCCTTGACCGCGGCGCTCTTCAGCACGCCGCGGATCTGGTTCACGATCAGCGTCGCGAGCGCCTCGCCTTCGAAGTCCTCGGCGACGAACAGGATCGGCCGCCCGGACTTCGCCACCTGCTCGAGCAGCGGGATCAGGTCCTTGAGGAGGTTCACCTTGCGGTCCGTGAGCAGGATGTACGGATCCTCGAGCACGGCCTCCATCTTCTCCGGGTCGGTGATGAAGTACGGCGAGGTGTAGCCGCGGTCGAACTGCATGCCCTCGACCACCTCGAGCACCGTCTCGGTCGTCTTCGACTCCTCGACGGTGATCACGCCTTCGCCGCCGACCTTCTCCATGGCATCCGCCACGAGCTTGCCGATGTCCGGATCGTTGTGCGCCGAGATCGTGGCGACCTGCTCCTTTTCCTTGCGGGTGCTCACCTTGCGCGACATGTCCTTGAGTGCGCCAACCGCGGCGGCGAGGGCGCGGTCGAGGCCGCGCTTCAGGTCGATGGCGCTTGCGCCGGCCGTCACGTTGCGGATGCCGTCCGCGAGGATCGCGTGCGCGAGGATCGTGGAGGTGCTGGTCCCGTCGCCGACGACGTCGCCGGTCTTCTCGGCCGCCTGGCGCAGCATCTGCGCGCCGAGGTTCTCCTCCGGATCCTTGAGTTCGAACTCCTTGGCGATGGCCACGCCGTCGTTGCACACGACGGGGGTGCCCCACTTCTTCTGGATCAGCACGGACTTCGACTTCGGCCCGAGCGTGATGCGGATGGCTTCGGCGAGCTGGGTGGCGCCGCGGAGGATCTTCTCCCGCGCCGCCGAACGGAACAGGACCTGCTTGTGGGCCATGGCAGCCTCCGGTACGGCTTCGATGGTGCAATTCTTCCGCGCGGCGGCGGCGGCCGGAATACGCAGAAACGGCAGGCCGACCCGTGAAAGGTGGCGGAAATCAGCGTGTTGCGGGGAAGCCACCCGAGGGATCTACAATTCGCCCATGCGGGACTGGAGTTTCGAATACCTGCGCAGCCAGGTCGTCGGCATCGACTCGGCCTTCGACACCCCGTTCGGCCGGCGGCTCATGGTGTACTGCGACTACACGGCCTCGGGGCGCTGCCTGACCTTCATCGAGAAGTACCTGCAGAACCTGCAGCGCGTCTACGCCAACACCCACACCGAGGACGACCTGACGGGCCGCAGCATGAGCCGGCTGCTGCACGACGCCGAGCGCATGATCAAGCGGGCGGTCAATGCCGGACCGGGCGGGCGGCTCATCGCCTGCGGCACGGGCGCCACCGGGGCGATCGACAAGCTGCAGCAGATCCTCGGCATCTCGCTGCCGCCGGCGACGCGCAAGACCGTGGGTGAAGAGCTGCGCGAATTCCTCGGCGATGCGCGATTCGACGAGTTCCGCCGCTTCCAGCAGTCGCAGCAGCCCGTCGTGTTCGTGGGCCCGTACGAGCACCACTCGAACGAAGTCACCTGGCGCCAGGGGCTCGCCACCGTCGTCGAAGTCGATCTCGCGCCGGACGGCGGCATCGACCTCGCGCATCTCGGGCGGCTGCTGCACGACCCCGCGTACCAGGGGCGCCTGCGCATCGGCTCGTTCTCCGCGGCCTCGAACGTCACCGGCATGCGCTCGCCCGTGCACGAGATCGCGCGGTTGCTCCATGCGCATGGCGCGTACGCGTGCTTCGACTACGCCGCGAGCGCGCCCTACGTGGGCATCGACATGAATCCGCCCGCGGGCCCGCAGGGCGGCGATCCGTCGCTCGATGCGATCTTCCTCTCGCCGCACAAGTTCCTCGGGGGTCCCGGGTCGAGCGGACTGCTGGTGTTCAACGAGCGTCTCTATCACCGCGAACTCCCGCCGAGCGTGGCGGGTGGCGGCACGGTCGATTACGTGAGTCCGCTGGACCAGGACTTCATCGCGGACATCGAGGAGCGCGAGAAGGCCGGCACGCCGGGCGTGCTGCAGACCCTCAAGGCGGCGCTCGCGATCGAGTTGAAGCGGCGCGTCGGCGTCGAGCGCATCGAGGCCCGCGAGCAGGAACTCGTGTCCATCGCGCTGCGACGCTGGGGCGCGCACGAGCACATCGAGATCCTCGGGAACCCGGACCCCGCGCGACGCATCGGCATCGTGTCGTTCAACCTGCGCGACCCGCGCGGGCGCTACCTGCACCCGAAGTTCGTCACGGTGCTGCTGAACGATCTGTTCGGCATCCAGTCCCGCGCCGGCTGCTCCTGCGCGGGACCCTACGGGCACCGGCTGCTCGGCATCGACCAGCCCACCTCCGAGCTCTACCGCGACTGGGTCCGCAAGGGCTTCCAGGGCATCAAGCCCGGCTGGTGCCGCGTCGGCTTCCATTACTCGATGGACGACGTCGATGCCGGATTCGTGATGGACGCGGTCGAATTCGTGGCCGCCTTCGGGCACCGTTTCCTGCCGTCGTATGTCTTCGATCCGGGCACGGGTGCATGGAGCCACGGCGAATTCCGCGAAAGTCACGCCGCGTTCTCACTCGATGCAGCGCTCGAGGCGGGCGGCTGCACCGAGACGGCACTGCCGGTGGAGGCGCGCTCCCGACTTTATGTCGAATGCCTCGCGGAGGCGCGTGCGTGGGCCGCGCGCCTGGGCGAACCGGCGCAGGCGGATTCCGGGACCGCGCAGGAAATGTTCGGCGAACTGCAGTTCTTCAATATCGCCTGACGAGCGCGCCCCCGGTCAACGCGCGCCGCCTGGCGGCGTTGTCGATACCAATGAACGACACTGCGGGGGCCTTGCCGTGACGATGCCTGTCAAGCGATGGATCGCGCGCGTTCTTGCGACGTCCTTGCTCGTCGCGCTCGCCGCCTGCGGCGGCGGGAGCAGCCCCGGAGACACGTCGGGCGGCGGCTCCGGCGGCGGTGGAAGCGGAGGCGGCGGTGGAGGCGGCGGAGGCACCCCGCCACCCACGCCGATCAGCAAGGCCGACGCGGCCCGGTTCCTGAACCAGGCAAGCTTCGGTGCCACCGAGGCGGAGGCGGATCGCCTGATCGCGCTCGGGGACGCCACGACCGCGTATCCGCGCTGGATCGACGAGCAGATTGCGCGGCCCGCGTCGCTGCAGCTGCCGGCCGTGCAGGCGGCGTTCGGACAGCTCACGAATCCCGTACAGATGATCGGCTCGCTCAATGCCGACCGGCAGGAAGCCTGGTTCCGCAACGCGATCAAGGGTGACGACCAGCTGCGCCAGCGCGTCGCCTTCGCGCTCTCCGAGATCATGGTGGTCTCGCAGCAGAGCGCATTGCAGAACATGCCGCATGCGCTCGCCGACTACTACGACCTGCTCGCGCGCGACGCCTTCGGGGATTTCCGCAAGCTCATGGAGGACGTCACGCTGCACCCGGCGATGGGCGTGTACCTCAACATGCTCGGCAACCAGAAGCCCGATGCGGCTCGCAACATCCGCCCCGACGAGAACTACGCGCGCGAGCTGATGCAGCTCTTCACCATCGGTCTCGTCGAGCTGAACGTCGATGGTACGGTCAGGAAGGACGCGCAGGGGCAGCCGATCCCGACCTACGACCAGTCGGTCATCGAAGGATTCGCGAATGTCTTTACCGGCTGGAATTACGCCGGGGCGCCGAGTTTCGCGCAGGCGCGGCGCACGCTCGCGAACCAGGTCCTGCCGATGCAGGCCTATCCCGACCAGCACTCGCCGCTCGCCAAGAAGCTTCTCAGCTATCCGGGCGTCGCCAGATCCGAGCTGCCGGCAGGCCAGTCTCCGCAGCAGGATCTCGCCGACGCGCTCGACAACATCTTCCATCATCCAAACGTCGGGCCGTTCATCGGCCGGCAGCTCATCCAGAGGCT
>JAGOXN010000019.1:0-6685 GCA_018059685.1 Steroidobacteraceae bacterium
CCCGCGAAGGCATGCGAGGACGCCGGCATCGGTCCGGAAGACGTCAGTCTCGCCGAGGTCTATGACCTGTCGACGGCGCTCGAGCTCGACTGGGTCGAGGACCTGCGGTTGTGTGCACGCGGCGAGGCGGCGGCACTGCTGCGCAGCGGGGCGACGCGGGTCGGCGGCCGCATTCCGGTGAACCCGTCCGGTGGCCTGGCGTGCTTCGGCGAGGCCGTGCCCGCTCAGGCGCTGGCGCAGGTGTGTGAACTGACGTGGCAGCTGCGCGGCCAGGCGGCCGCGCGCCAGGTGAGCGGTGCGAAGGTCGGTATCACGGCCAACCAGGGTCTTTTCGGCCATGGGTCCACGGTCATCGTCAAGCGGTGAGGACCGGAAACGATGCCCGACTTCCACACGCCGCTCTGCGACCTGCTGGGTTGCCGCTACCCGATCGTGCAGACGGGCATGGGCTGGGTCACCGGGTCGGAGCTCGTGGCAGCCACCACCAATGCCGGTGGCTTCGGCTTCCTGGCGGGCGCCACCATCGCCGCGGATCGCATCGAGGCCGAGATCCTGCGGGTGCGGGAACTGACCGGCGACAGGCCGTTCGGTCTCAATTTCCACATGTTCCAGCCGAACGCGACGCAACTGCTCGACCTGGCGGTGAAGCACCGCGTCCGCGCCGTGAGCTACGGACGCGGGCCGGACAAGAAGGTCATCGGTCGCCTGCGCGACGCCGGCATCGTCTGCATGCCCACGGTGGGTGCGCTCAAGCACGCGCAGAAGGCGATCGAGATGGGTGCCAACGTCATCACGATCCAGGGCGCCGAGGGCGGCGGCCATACCGGCAGCGTGCCGACCACGGTGCTGCTGCCCCAGGTGGTCGACGCCGTGAAGGTACCGGTGGTGGCTGCAGGCGGTTTCTACGACGGACGCGGATTGCTCGCCGCGCTGGCCTATGGCGCACAGGGCATCGCGATGGGCACGCGCTTCCTGATGACCAGCGACAATCGCGTGCCGGCCGCCACGCTCGAGCGATACCTGCAGGTGAGGGACGCGGAAAAGATCCAGGTGTCCTACCTCGTCGACGGCATGCCGCAGCGCATGATCCCGAACGAGTACCTGGCGATGCTCGAGAAAGCTTCGCCGCTGCGACGTCTTCGGCTCGCGCTGCGGCTCGCGCTCGCGTACCGGGCGCAGACCGGCATGACCGGCACGCAGGCGCTGAAGGCCATGTGGAGCGGCCTGCGCGAGGACGCGAGCAGCGTGGCGCAGACCGTGATGGCCGCCAATGCACCCATGCTTCTGCAGCGCTCGATGGTCGAGGGCAAGCCAGCCGAAGGCGTCATGTCGGCCGGCCAGGTGGCCGCGCTGATCGGCCGGCTGCAGAGTTGCCAGGAGGTCATCGAGGGAATCATCGGCCAGGCGCGCGCACGTCGCGACGCGTTGATGGCGATCGGCACCGTCGAGGGTAGCCATGTCTGAACAGTTCACGAGCCAGGTACACGACGACGGCGTGGCCGAAGTCGTGCTCGACCGCCCGCCGGTCAACGCACTGAATTCGGACGGCTGGATCACGCTCGCGGAGCGCATCAGGGCGCTCGGCGAAGACCCGAGGGTACGCGTCATCGTCATCCGCGCCGAAGGGCGCGGCTTCTGTGCCGGCGTCGACATCAAGGAACTCGACGCCGACCAGGGCCTGATCGTGAAGGTGAATGCCGGAAACTACGCGACCTTCGATGCCGTGCATCGCAACAAGGTGCCGGTGATCGCCGCGGTGCACGGCTTCGTGCTCGGCGGCGGCATCGGCATCTGCGGCGCCGCCGACATCGTCATCGCCGCGGAGGACGCGCGCTTCGGCCTGCCGGAGGTCGACCGGGGCGCGATGGGCGGCGCCGCGCACCTGCAGCGCATGTTCGGTGTGCAGAAGACGCGTTACCTGTTCTTCACGGGAGAGATGGTCGGCGCGCCCGAGGCGCATCGCCTGGGTGCCATCGAGCGCGTCGTCGCGCGCGAGCGCTTGCGCGAGGAAGCGATGGCCGTCGCTGCGAAGATCGCCGCCAAGAGCCCGGCCATGATCCGCATCGCCAAGGAGGCGCTGAACGGGGTCGAGGATGGCAATCTCGAGGCGAAGTATCGCTGGGAGCAGGGCTTCACGCTGCAGGCCTACATGACCCCGGACTCGGCCGAGACGCGCCGCGCCTTCGTCGAGAAACGCGACGCCAAGTTCTGACGGGACCGGAAATGGACATCGACTTCACTCCGCAGCAGACGGCCTTTCGGGCCGAAGCACGTGCCTGGTTGCGCAGCAGCGTGCCGAAGGACCCGCTCGGCAGCTACGACACCCGCGAAGGGTTCGAGCAGCATCGTGCCTGGGAGGCTAGACTCGCCGAGGGCGGCTACAGCAGCGTGATCTGGCCCAGGGAACTGGGAGGCCGCGGTTCGGACCTCATCGAGTGGCTGATCTTCGAGGAGGAGTACCACGCTGCCGACGCCCCGATGCGCGTCAACCAGAACGGCATCCTGCTGCTCGGGCCCACGCTGCTCGAGTTCGGAACGGCGGAGCAGAAGGCGCGCTTTCTGCCCCGCATGGCCCGCTGCGACGACATGTGGGCGCAGGGCTGGAGCGAGCCCAATGCCGGTTCCGACATGGCCAACATCGCCAGCCGTGCGCTGCGCGCCGGCGACGAGTACATCATCAACGGTCAGAAGACCTGGTCGACACGCGCGGTCTTCGCCAACTGGCTGTTCGGACTTTTCCGCAGCGATCCGCAGAGCACCCGCCACCACGGGCTCAGCTACCTGCTCGTGCCGCTCGATGCCAAGGGCGTGACGATCCGGCCGATCCGGGCACTGAACGGCAAGCAGGCCTTCGCCGAGGTGTTCTTCGACGACGTACGGGTGAGTGTCGCGAACCGTGTCGGCGAGGAAGGCCAGGGCTGGAACGTGGCGATGGCGACGGCCGGCTTCGAGCGCGGACTGCTGCTGCGCTCGCCGGCACGCTTCCAGCGCACTGCGAAGCGGCTCGTGGAACTGTATCTTCGCCACCGGGAAACGGCGGATCGTGATCCGTCGATTCGCGAAGGCGTGCTGAAGGCCTGGATGGATGCGGAGGCCTACAACCTCGCGAGTTACCATACCGTTGCCCGGATGGCGAAAGGCGGTCGGGTCGGCGCCGAATCCAGCACGAACAAGATCTTCTGGTCGGAGCTGGACCTGCAGATGCACGAGACCGCGATGCGGATCCTCGGGCCGCGCGCCGAGCTCATCGACGACCCGGAAGTGCACGACTGGCTCGAAGGTTTCCTGTTCGCACAGGCGGGCCCCATCTACGCCGGTACCAACGAGATCCAGCGCAACATCATCGCCGAGCGGGTGCTCGGATTGCCGAAATCCTGAAGGAGGGCGGGCATCGTGGACTTCACGTTCACCGAGGACCAGCTCGCGCTGCGCAACTCGGTCAGTCGGTTCCTGATGAACGAGGCGGCACCGGAGCTGCTGCGCGAGATCTGGGAGACGGGTGGCGGCCGTTCGCCCGAGCTTCGCGCCAAGATCGCGGCGCAGGGAGTGACCGGACTGTCGGTCCCGGAGGCCCACGGAGGTCTCGGGATGGGCGAGGTCGACTGGGCCCTGATCACGGAGGAGCTTGGGTACTACGCGATTCCGGACTCGCTGACCGATACCGCCTGCATCGCCACCGGCGTGCTGTGCGCACTGCCAGGCAATGCCGCGCTCCGTGAGCAATGGCTGCCCAGGATCGCGCTGGGCAACGCACGCGTGGCGATCGATCACCCGGTGAATCCATGGATCGCCGACGCGCACATGGCGGACCTGGTGCTCGCCTTCCGGCACGGCGAGGGCGGCGCGTTCGAACTGCACGCCCTCCCCGGGGAGGGCGTGGAGCAGGCGGCGATGACCAGCATCGATGCCTCACGCCGCCTCGCCGCCATGCGCCGGCCGCTCGGCGCGTCGACGCGGGTGCTGCAGGGCGCCGAGGCACAGGCCCTCGCGGACGCGACTCTGGACCGCGCCGCCGTCGCCGTGGCCGGCCAGCTGGTCGGCCTGGCGCAGCGCATGCTCGACCTGTCCGTGGACTATGCTGCGCAGCGCAAGCAGTTCGGCAAGCCGATCGGGTCCTTCCAGGCGGTCAAGCATCACCTCGCCGACGTGGTGACCAGGATCGAGTTCGCGCGACCGGTCCTCTATCGCGCTGCGCTGGCGCTGCAGCGCGGCGAGCGCCACCGCGCCGTGCTGACGTCGCATGCGAAGCTCGCCTGCGGCGATGCCGCATGGATCGCTGCGCGCAAGGGCATACAGGTCCACGGTGCGACGGGCTACACGTGGGAGGTCGACCTGCAGATGTTCATGAAGCGCGCCTGGGTGCTGGATGCCGCCTGGGGCGATCGCGCGTTCCACAAGGCCCGCCTGGGCGAGGTGCTGCTCGGCGCCGGCGCGCCGCTCGGGCCGGCCGCTACCCTGTACTGTGCGGAAGGATGCTCCAATGGCTGAAGCGTACATCGTCGATGCGCTGCGATCGCCCACGGGTCGCCGCAACGGCTCGCTGGCCCGCGTGCACGGCGCCGATCTCGGCGCCCACGTCATCAAGGCACTCGTCGAGCGCAACGCCGTCCCCGCCGGGGAATACGACGACGTGATATTCGGCTGCGTCGACACCATCGGCGCGCTCGCGGGCGACATCGCGCGCACGGCCTGGCTCGTGGCAGGAATGCCCTTGAACGTGCCGGGTACCACGATCGACCGGCAGTGCGGCAGTTCGCAGCAGGCGGTGCATTTCGCCGCGCAGGCGGTGATGAGCGGCACGCAGGACGTGGTGCTGGCCGGCGGGGTGCAGACGATGTCGAGCATCCCGATCTCCTCGGCGATGCTCGCGGGACGGCCGCTGGGGTTCACGACTCCCTTCGCGGAGAGCAAGGGCTGGCAGGCGCGCTTCGGCGATGCGCCAGTGAACCAGTTCTATGCCGCGCAGCGCATCGCCGACCGCTGGGGCATCAGCCGGGAAGCGATGGAGGTCTTCGCCAAGGAGAGCCACGATCGCGCGCTGCGGGCCATGGCCGAGGGACGCTTCGATCGCGAGGTGGTGCCGCTCGGCGAGTTCCGGATGGACGAGACCGCGCGCGTCAGCACGCTCGAGAAGATGGCCACGCTCGAGCCGGTCGATCCAGCCTTCCCGAAGATCACCGCGGCCGTGTCCAGTTCCGTGTGCGACGCCGCCTCTGCGGTGCTCGTGGTCTCGGAGGCCGCCCTGCGGCGCTACGATCTCAGGCCTCGCGCG
The DNA here is from genome assembly GCA_018059685.1 of Steroidobacteraceae bacterium. Taxonomy (GTDB): domain Bacteria; phylum Pseudomonadota; class Gammaproteobacteria; order Steroidobacterales; family Steroidobacteraceae; genus RPQJ01. Next base: position 5,273 of record JAGOXN010000019.1, read on the forward strand.
CGCATCGCGCATCTTTCCGTACTCGCCGACGATCCGATCTGGCATCTCACTGCGCCCATCCCGGCCACCGCGCGTGCGCTCGCGAGGGCCGGACTGCGCCTCGAGGATATCGATCTCGTGGAGATCAACGAGGCCTTCGCCTCGGTCGTGATGGCATGGCTCGCAGAAACCGGCTTCCCTCACGAGCGCACCAACGTGAACGGCGGGGCGATCGCGCTCGGCCACCCGCTCGGGGCGAGCGGCACGAAGCTGATGACGACGCTGCTGCACGAACTCGAGCGCACCGGCAGGCGCTACGGCCTGCAGACCATGTGCGAGGGCGGCGGACAGGCGAACGTGACGATCATCGAACGACTGGGATAGACAACATGGGCATCTGTGACGGACGCACTGCACTCATCACCGGCGCTGGCGGCGGACTCGGTCGCGCCTACGCATTGACCTTCGCAGCCGAGGGCGCCCGCGTCGTGGTCAACGACATCCGGCGCGAGGCGGCCGAGGCCGTGGTCGCCGAGATCACCGCCGCGGGCGGACGCGCGCTGGCCGACAGCGGCGACATCACGACAGTCGAGGGTGCCAGTGGCATCGTCGAGCGCGCGCTGGCGGCGTTCGGCGAAGTGCACGTCCTCGTGAACAACGCGGGCGTGCTGCGCGACCGCATGTTCCTCTCGCTCGGCGAAGACGACTGGGACACCGTGATGCGCGTGCACCTCAAGGGGCACTTCTGCCTCGCGAGCGTGCTCGGGCGGCGCTGGCGCGACGCGAGCAAGGCGGGCAAGGCGGTCGATGCCCGCATCATCAACACCAGTTCCGGCGCGGGCCTGCAGGGTTCGGTTGCGCAGAGCAATTACTCGGCGGCCAAGGCCGGCATCGCGGCACTGACACTGGTGCAGGCCGTGGAGTTGAAGCGCTATGGCATCACCGTCAACAGCCTCGCGCCGGCCGCACGCACGGCGATGACCGAAGGCGCGATGCCCGACATGGTGAAGAAGCCGGAGCGCGGCTTCGACGTCTGGGATCCCATGAACGTTGCCTCCATCGTCGTCTGGCTCGGCAGTCCGCTGTCGGCACACGTCACGGGGCTGTGCTTCGAGGCGAAGGGCGGCGAGCTTTCGATCGCCGAAGGCTGGCACACCGGCAGGATCACGGACAAAGGGGCCCGCTGGGAGCCGGCCGAACTGACCGCCGTCGTGAACAGACTGGTCGCCGAAGGCCGGCCGGCGCAGCCCGTATACGGCAGCTGAGTGGATCGGCGATGGACCTGAGGCTCACTGAAGAGCAACGCCAGATCGCAGATTCGGTCGAGCAACTGCTCGCCAACGCGAGCGACTCGGCGCACATGCGCCGCGCGGCGTTCGAAGCGGACGGTTTCGATCGGGAGCTGTGGGCGCAGGTCGGTGCCATCGGCGCCTG
>JAGOXN010000019.1:6785-20319 GCA_018059685.1 Steroidobacteraceae bacterium
CTGGGCCAGCGCGTCCAGTTCGGCAAGCCCCTCGCAAGCTTCCAGGCGCTCAAGCACCGTTGTGCGCAGATGATGGTTGCCGTGGAACTGGCGCGCTCGGCGGTAATCGGCGCTGCCCAGGAGTGCGACGGCCCGTCCGGCCAGGGCCGCAGGCTGCGGCTCGCCGCGATGGCGCGCTGCCTGGCCGACGATGCGGCGCAGTACTGTACTCAGGAGGCCATCCAGCTGCACGGCGGTGTCGGCTTCACCTGGGAGTACGACCCGCACCTTTACTTCAAGCGGGCGCAGGCGGCACGCAACTGGCTCGGCACACCCAGCGAATGGCGCGAGCGCCTGGCCGCCGCCCTGCTCGATGAGGCCGCTGCATGACGCACGACGACTACACTCACTTTCGCGCCGAAGTCGTTGCCTGGATGCAGGAACACCTGCGTGGCGAGTTCGCGCCGCTGCGCGGATGCGTCGGCATGAGCGATCCGACCTACGATCCGCAGCTCGCCAAGCGCTGGGAACAGGAGCTGGCGCGCGGTGGCTGGATCGGCATCGGCTGGCCGAAGGCACACGGCGGGCGCGCGCTGCCGTTGGCGCAGCAGGTCGTGTTCCACGAGGAATACGTGCGAGCCGGTGGTCCCGGTCGGCTCGGACACATAGGCGAGCAGCTCCTCGCACCGACGCTGATGGCGTTCGGCACTCCGGAGCAGCAAGGTCGCTTCCTGCCCGGCATCCTGGCCGGCACGGAATACTGGGCACAGGGCTACTCGGAGCCGAACGCGGGTTCCGATCTCGCCAACGTGCAGACCCGTGCCCGGCTCGAGGGCGACCACTGGGTCGTCGATGGCCAGAAGACCTGGACCTCGTGGGCCCGTGAAGCCGACTGGATCTTCGTGGTGGCGCGCGGCGAACCGGGGTCGCAGCGTCACCAGGGCCTCGTGATGCTGCTCGTGCCATTGCGCCAGGCCGGCGTCACGATCCGGCCAATCCGGCAGATCACCGGCGACTCGGAGTTCAACGAGGTGTTCTTCGCAGGGGCGCGCACCGAGGCCGCCCTGCACCTCGGGGCCCCCGGCGAGGGCTGGAAGGTCGCCATGGCGTTGCTCGGCTTCGAACGGGGCGTCTCGACGCTCGGCCAGCAGGCGGGGTTCGAGCGCGAGATGGGGTGGTTGCTCGAGGTGGCGCGGCGCAGCGGCGCCGCGCGGGACCCCATACTGCGCCAACGCATAGCGCAGGCGGCGCTGACGCTCGACGCCCTGCGCTGCAATGCACTGCGCGTGCTTGCGGAGGACGGCGCAGGCAGGGGCGGCGTGCCCGCCTCGCGCGAAGCCTACATCGCAAAGTACGCATGGTCGAACTGGCGGCGGGATTTCGGCCGCCTGGCGGCCGACGTGATGGGCCCGGCCGCCGTCCTGACGGACGACGACGATCCGCTGGCGCGGATGCTGCGGCAGCTCTGGCTCTTCAGCCGCTCGGACACCATTTATGCCGGGGCCAACGAGATCCAGCTCAACCTGATCGCCGAGCGGGCGCTCGGCATGCCGCGCTGATGCCGCAACCCGTGCCTGCTTCGGGCCGGGCAACGTGACGGCTGGGTGACGTGCCTGGCGGCACTCGTCCAACGGGACGATGACGCCAGCCCGGCGGGTCACGAAGATCGCCATACCGCCGAACGAGACAGGGCAGCCCTTGAGACCGCCTCCCGACTACGTCCCAGCGCACGGCCTGCTGCGCGACAAGACCGTGCTGGTGACCGCAGCCGCGGGCGCCGGTATCGGCTTCGCGGTCGCGAAGCGCTGTGCCGAAGAGGGCTGCAAGGCCCTGATCGTCAGTGACATCCACGAACGCAGGCTCGGCGAGGCGGTGGCCGCGCTCCGCGGCGAGACCGGCCTCGCAGCGGTGCATGGCCAGCTATGCGACGTCGCGCAGGAAGAACAGGTCCAGTCGCTGTTCGCCTTTGCCGAGGCACGGGCCGGCACGCCCGACGTACTGATCAACAACGCGGGCCTCGGGACGAGCCGGCGCATCGTCGAGATGGCGGACGAGGAGTGGGCAAGGGTCATCGACATCACGCTCACGGGTACGTTCCGCATGACGCGGGCCGCGCTCAGGGCGATGCAGCCCCGCGGTCGCGGCGTGATCGTCAACAACGCCTCGGTGCTCGGCTGGCGCGCCCAGGTCGAGCAGGCGCACTATGCGGCCGCCAAGGCCGGCGTGATGGCCCTGACACGCTGCGCCGCGCTCGAGGCCGCGGAGTTCGGCGTACGGGTCAATGCCGTCGCCCCGTCGATCGCGATCCACGCCTTCCTGCGCAAGTCCGCGTCCGAGGAGCTGCTGGCGCAGTTGTCCGCGCGCGAGGCCTTTGGCCGCGGCGCCGAACCCTGGGAGGTCGCCAACGTGATGGTGTTCCTCGCCAGCGACTACTCCTCGTACATGACCGGCGAGGTCGTGTCGGTCAGTTCGCAACACGCCTGAGGACCTCCGCCCATGACCCAGCGTTTCGATTCCGCGCAGAGCGTGCTCGGGGCCGTGGGCCAGGACCTCGGGCACACCGACTGGATGACGCTCACGCAGGAGCGCATCAACCTCTTCGCCGACGCCACGGACGACCACCAGTGGATTCACGTGGACGAAGCGCGTGCGGCCGCAGGACCGTTCGGCGGCTGCATCGCGCACGGCTACCTGACGCTGAGCCTCGCCAGCAAGTTCCTGCCGGAACTCGTGCAGTACGACCGCCTGAAGATGGGCGTGAACTACGGCTGCGATCGCGTGCGCTTCCCGGCGCCGGTGCGCGCCGGCTCACGCATCCGTGGTCGCGGTGCCGTGGTCGCCGCCGAAGAAGTGAAGGGCGGGGGCGTGCAGGTCACGATCCGGGTCACCGTCGACATCGAAGGCGGGGACAAGCCCGCCTGCATCGTCGACTCGATCAGCCGGCTCTTTTTCACCTGAGGACCTGCCGATGAGCCTTGCCGAAGCCGTCATCGTCTCGACCGCCCGCACGCCGATCGGTCGCGCCTACCGCGGGGCGTTCAACGATACCGAGGCGCCCGTGCTGGGCGGCCACGTTATCCGAGCCGCGCTCGCCAAGGCTGGCGTGGACGGTGCGGATGTCGACGACGTGAGCCTCGGCATCGCGGCGCAGCAGGGCACGCAGGGCTACAACCTTGGTCGCCTGTGCGTATACACGGCCGGACTGCCCGACAGCGTCGGCGGCATGACGATCGACCGCCTGTGCGCCTCGGGCCTGACGGCGATCTCGTACGCGGCCAAGAGCATCATGGTGGGTGAGAGCACGGTGGCAGTGGCGGGAGGGCTCGAGTCGATCTCCCTCACCCAGAACAAGCACAAGAATGCCTACCGCGCGCAGTCGAAGGCCGTGCTCGAGGCGATGCCCACGGCGTACATCCCGATGATCGAGACCGCCGAAATCGTGGCCGAGCGCTACGGTATCGCGCGATCCGCGCAGGACGAGTACTCGCTGCAAAGCCAGCAGCGCACCGCGCGGGCGCAACGCGACGGGCTGTTCGACGACGAGATCGTGCCGCTGCCGAGCGTCAAGCAACTCTTCGACAAGGAAGGCAACCCGACCGGCACGGAGGCGGTGACGCTCACACGCGACGAGGGCAACCGGCCGGACACGACGCTCGAGAGTCTCGCGGCTCTGAAGCCGGTGTGGAAGAACGGCCAGTGGGTACCCGAAGGCCGGCACATCACCGCCGGCAACGCCTCGCAGCTCTCCGACGGCGCAAGCGCCTGCGTCCTCATGAGCCGCGCGGAAGCGGCGCGCCGCGGCCTCGCGCCCCTGGGCGCATACCGTGGCATGGCGGTCGCAGGCTGTCGGGCCGACGAGATGGGCATTGGCCCGGTGTTCGCGGTCCCGAAGCTCCTGAAGCAGACGGGACTCTCGGTCGCCGACATCGGCCTGTGGGAGATCAACGAAGCCTTCGCCTGCCAGGTCCTGTATTGCCGCGACCAGCTGGGCATTCCGAACGATCGCCTGAACGTCAATGGCGGTGCGATCTCGATCGGCCATCCGTTCGGCATGTCGGGTGCGCGGCTGGTGGGTCACGCGCTGCTCGAGGGCCGCAGGCGCGGGGCGCGTCACGTGGTCGTCAGCATGTGCGTGGGCGGCGGCATGGGGGCCGCGGCGCTGTTCGAAGTGCTCTGAGTCGACGCAACAGGGTGTCAACGCAGGCGGTGTTGCGATGCGACGGTGGCGCGCGCATCGACGGACTTGCCGGACCCGCTTCGATCCGTGCGGGCAGGGCGGCGAGCGGGCTTGCTGCGCGTGGGGTCCGGTCGCTTGACCGCGAGCAGCCGCTCGGTCCGGCGCGGGCGGCCCGACGGCGGGTTCGCGGCGAACAGGGCGCGATAGAACAGTACGGCGAGCCAGTCGGCCATCTCCTCGGGCGAGAGCTTCAGGTCGCGGAATGCCGGATTGCGCAGGATGTAGCGCTCCCGCAGTGCTGCCTCGGAGATGCCGCCGAGCGCATACGCGATCAGCAGCGCTTCCGCGGACGTCAGCCGGGCCTCCGGGAAGAGCCGTGGCATCTGCGTCGACAGGAGCTCGAGCTGGGCCTGGTAGAAGCCACGCATCTGGGCGCGGAACGGCGGGTAGTCGTCGGCGAGCTGGTGCATCGCACGCACGAGGCCCGGCCGCAGCGCATGATTGGCGACCGAGGGTACGATGTGCGCATGAATCCGGCCCATCCAGTCGCCGCGGCTCACGCCCCGCTCGATGTGCGTCGTGTTGCCGAGGTCGGCCATGGCCTCGGTCAGCAGCTCTACGGTCAGCGTCCTCAAGTCGGGGAAGTAGCGGTGGAACAGCCCGGCGGCCACGCCGGCCTCCTGCGTGACGTCCGCGACGGTCATCTGGCTGTAGCCCTTGCGGTCGAGGACGCGCCGCGCGGCTGCCTTGAGACGCTCGCGGGTGGCCCGACCCCGGCTGCCGAGCCGGGCGCTGTGCACCGGAGACCGCTTGTGACGGTGGATGCGAGGCATAGTTGAATCCATATTCAACTAGAAATATTCTTGACGCAAGACTGGCCGGAGGACGACCCATGACGCCCGCAGAGACCGAGGCCTTTGAAACCAGGATTCGCGCCTACGTGGGTCGCGAGATGGGTCCGCCCAAGCGTGGTCACGACGACGTCAACCTGGCCATGATCCGGCACTGGACCGAGGTGACCGGGGACGGGAATCCCGTCTACACGGATGCGGAATTCGCCGCCACCTCGAGCAAGAAGGGCATCGTCGCACCACCGACCATGCTGTTGATCTGGGCCATGGAAGGCTACCCGATGTGTCAGCCCCGGACGGGCCAGGTGGACGTGCAGCGCGAGCTGCACCAGGTTTTCGAGGCCCATGGCTACAGCGGCGTGCTCGGCACGAACACCGTCACCGAGTTCTACCGCGACCTGCGGCCCGGCGACCAGGTGACGTCGCATACCGTCATCGACAGCATCTCGGGCCCGAAGAAGACCGCTCGTGGCGTCGGCTATTTCATCGAGACGGTCACCAGGTTCACCGATCAGAACGGCCAGGACGTCGGTCGCCAGGTATTCCGCACGCTTCGATTCATCCCGAGTCCTGAACTCGTCGCGGCCAAGGCCGGGGCTGGCGCCGGCGGCGAGGCCAGGCTCGAGGCGCCCACGCGCATCCAGTCGCCGCGCGGACACGACAATGCCTGGTGGTGGGAAGCCATCGACCAGGGCCGGCTGCTGATCCAGCGCTGCAAGGGCTGCGGGAAGCTGCGCCATCCGCCGCGCCCGATGTGCGGCGAATGCCAGTCGCTCGAGTGGGACAGCATCGAGTCGTCGCTCGAGGGCGAGGTGTACAGCTACACCGAGATCAACTATCCGAAATTCCCCGGCTATCCGTACCCCCTGGTGTGCGGCCTCATCCAGCTGCGGGAAGGCACGCGCCTCGTGGCCAATATCGTCGGCTGCGAACCGGAGCAGGTGCGCATCGGCATGAAGGTGCAGGGCAAGGTGGAGCGGGTCGACGACCAGACCGTGCTGCCGAACTTCTACCCCGCCTGATGGGAACAGCGAGCAGTCATCATGAACACGAAGACACGCAGTTTCGCCAGCGTCGCCGTCGGCGATAAGCTGCCACCCCTGAAGATCGACGTCACGGCCGGCCTGATCGTCGGCGGTGCGATCGCCTCGCGCGACTTCACCCCGGTCCATCACGAGAAGGCCGCGGCGCAGGCCGCAGGCCTGCCCGACATCTTCATGAACATCCTCACGAGCAATGGCCTGATGGCCCGCTACGTCACCGACTGGACCGGTCCCGACGCCACGGTGAAGCGCATCGACGTGAAACTCGGCGCCCCCAACATGCCCGGGATGGTCATGACGATCACGGGCGAGGTGGCGGCCCGGGACGAGTCTGCCCGCACGGTGGACGTCAACGTCAGCGGCGACAACAACGTCTGGGGCAACCACATGGCCGGCATGGTGCGCGTGGCGCTGCCGAAGGAGCCTTGAACCATGGTCGCTAGAATTTCCGACAAGGCCGCCATCGTCGGCATCGGCTCGACGGAGTTTTCCAAGGATTCCGGCCGCTCGGAACTGGCCCTGGCGGCGGAGGCGGTCAAGAAGGCCCTCGACGATGCGGGTCTCGAGCCCTCGGACGTCGACGGCCTGGTGACGTTCACGATCGACCAGAACGAGGAGGTCGACGTCGCGCGCGCCGTCGGTTGCAACGACCTCAGCCTGTACTGTCGCGTTCCATACGGCGGCGGCGCCGCCACCGGCACGCTGCTCCAGGCCGCGATGGCCGTGGCGACGGGAGTGGCCGAGACCGTCGTCTGCTACCGCGCGCTCAACGGTCGCTCGGGCCAGCGTTACTCGGCCGGCGTCTCGGGCACGCTGATCACCGGCAGCGCGATCCACTACGGTTATTACATGCCGTTCGGGCTCCTGACACCGGCGTCCTGGGTCGCCATGTTCACCCGTCGCTACATGCACGTGACCGGCTGCACGCAGGACGCGCTGTTCGAGGTGGCGCATTCGACGCGCGAGTACGCGGTGAACAACCCGGCAGCCTTCTTCTACCAGCGCCCATTCACGCGCGCGGAGTACGACGCCGGCAAGAAGATCTGCGATCCGCTGCGACTGTACGACTGCTGCCAGGAGAGCGACGGCGGCAGCGCGGTGGTGGTCACCACGCCCGAGCGCGCGAGGCACCTGAAGCAGCCCGCCGTGTCTATCCGCGGCGTGGCCCAGTGCCTGGCCCGGGATCAGGAGGAGATGACCTCCTTCTATCGACCGGAGATCGCCCGCATTCCGGAAATGGACCTCGCCGCGGCGGAGGCCTACGCGCAGTGCGGCCTGAGCGCGAAGGACATCGACGCGGCGGTGATCTACGACGCATTCACGCCGATCGTGCTCTGGCAGCTCGAGTCCTGGGGATTCTGCAAGTACGGCGAGGCGGCGGACTTCATCAAGGACGGTCACCTGCGCCCCGGCGGACGGCTGCCCACCAACACCCACGGCGGCCAGTTGTCCGAGGCCTATATCCACGGCGTGAATGGAATCGTCGAGGCCGTGCGGCTCGTGCGCGGCACGTCCGTGAACCAACCGAAGAAGGCCGTCAACCATGCGCTGGTCACTTCGGGTGTCGGCGTACCCACGGGTGGCGCCATCCTCGGTCGAATGGCGTAGGGTTGGCGTAGGCACGGGTACCGCACGGGCGCACCGCATCGAGAGATCTGCCGATGAACTTCCTGATGACCGAGGAGCAGGTTGCGATCGTCGACATGGCGGCGCGCGTCTTCGCCGATTTCTGCGGCGACGAACAGATCCGGGAGTTCTGGGCGGGTGATGCGGCCTACGACGAGGCTCTGTGGCGCAGCCTGCGCGAGAGTGGCCTGACCGCGCTGATCCTGCCCGAGGGCCAGGGCGGAAGTTCGCTCGGCATGACGGAGCTGTGCGCGGTCCTCGAGTGCCAGGGGAGGGCGCTGGCACCCGTGCCGCTGTGGTCGCACCAGCTCGCCGTGGCTGCACTGGCGCGCCTGTCCGCGGATGCGCCCCGGCGCGCGGACTGGTCCGAGCTGGCGGAGGCGACCCGGCTCGCGACACTGAGTCTCGAGGGACTGCACGGGAGTCGCGGCCTGATGCTGCACGCGGAGAGCCGCGCGGACGGCTGGCATCTGCACGGCCGCGCCGTTGCGGTTCCACTGGCCGAGCAGGCAGCCGTGGCGGTGCTGCCGGTGCAGACGCCGGGTGGAGTGAGGGTGTTCGCCTTCGATCTGGCGCAGGCGGGCATTGCCAGAGTCGGTGGACGACTCACCCACCACGAACCAGCGGCCGACCTCGTGATCGACGGCCTCGCCCTGCCTTCCGGAGCCGCACTCGATGAAGCCGCCCTCGGCTGGCTGAGCCCGCGTGTCACGGCCTGCCTCGGCGCCCTGCAACTCGGAGTCTCCGGCGAAGCGCTCAAGCGGGCGGTGGCCTACACCAGCGAGCGCGTGCAGTTCGGACAGCCCATCGCGGCATTCCAGGCGATCACGCAGAAGACGGCCGACTGCCTGATCGACGTGGAGGCCTTGCGCTCGGCGCTGTGGCAGCTCGTCTGGCGGCTCGACGGGAACCTCGATGCCGAGGGCAGCGCAGCCGTCGTGCGGTCCTGGACCTGCGACACCGGCCATCGCGTGACGCACGCCGCGCAGCACATGCATGGCGGCATCGGAGTCGACGTGAGCTACCCGATCCACCGTTACACCTACTGGAGCAGGGCCATCGAGATTGCCACCGGTGGCGTCTCAGCGAGCCTCGAGGCCCTGGGTCAGTGGCTCGCGACGCCGGCGCTCACCGACGCCGACTGCTGAGCCGGGCGCCGCGACAGGACGCAAGAAATGTACGTGAGTCTCACGTCTGAGCAACGGGCCCTGAAAGAAGAGATCCGGGCCTACTTCGCCAGCGTCGTCACACCGGAATACCGGGCGCTGATGCACGATTACCGCAACCCGCAGCGTCGTGTCGCCTACAAGACGCTGATCCGCACCATGGGCCGCGATGGCTGGCTCGCCGTGGGCTGGCCCGAGCGATTCGGCGGCAAGGGCTACACGCCGCTCGAACAGCTGATCTTCTTCGAGGAGGCCTTCCTCGCCGGGGTGACCCTGCCGTTCGTGACCATCAACACGGTCGCGCCGGCGCTCATGGAGCACGGATCGGACGTGCACCGCAGGAAGTTCCTGCCCGGCATCGCGGCCGGCGAGATCCATTTCGCCATCGGCTACACCGAGCCCTCGGCCGGCACCGACCTCGCCACCCTCAAGACGACCGCGTTGCCAGAGGGCGACGGTTTCGTGGTCAACGGCCAGAAGGTCTTCACCTCCGACATCGACGCGGCCGACTACGTCTGGCTGGCCTGCCGGACCGATCCCAAGCAGGCTCGACACAAGGGCATTTCGGTCCTGATCGTCGACGCACGGGCGCAGGGGGTGTCGTTCACGCCGATCTACACGGTCGGTCACCAGACCTTCGCCAGCTATTACAGCGACGTGCGCGTACCGGGGGACATGCTGGTCGGCCAGCTCCACGGCGGCTGGAAGCTCATCACCGCGCAGCTGAACCACGAGCGGATTGGCCTCGGCGCCTTCGGCATCAAGTCGCGTGGATGCTTCTTCGAGACGCTCGCGTGGGCGCGCCAGGCCGACGAGACGGGTGCGCGCCCGATCGACCGGTCATGGGTGGCGGCGGCGCTGGCGGAGTGCTACCAGAAGCTCGAGGCCATGCGCCTGCTCAACTACCGCATGGCCGCCGACGTGACGCTCGGCCGGGTGGACGTGGGGCTGGCTGCCGCCGCCAAGGTGTTCGGCACGGAGACCCCCATCGCGGTGTTCCGCAAGCTGCTCGAAGTCGTCGGCTCGGGCGGGCTGTACCGGCGCGACAGCGCTGCGGTGGTGCTGGCCGCGCGGCTCGAGGAGGAGTACCGCCTGGCCCTGATCAATACCTTCGGCGGTGGCGTCAACGAACTGCTGCGCGACCTCGCGTCGCAGTTCGGCCTGGGTATGCCCAGGGCCGCGCGGTGACGACGACACTCACGTTTCCGTTCACGGCTCCCGCCTGCAATGGCGAGATGGTGGAAGTCGTTCCCGGCTGCATCCGGTGGCTGCGCATGCCGCTGCCCATGGCACTGAACCACATCAACCTCTACCTGGTACGGGACGGTGCCGGCTGGCGCATGATCGACACGGGCCTCGACACCGCGAAGACACGCGCGCTCTGGGAGCAACTCCTGCCGGGTCTCGGGGCGCCCATCACCGGCATCGTCTGCACGCACCATCACGGAGACCATTGCGGGCTCGCGGGCTGGCTCACCGAGAAGCTGCGCGTACCGCTGCACATGAGTCGCGCCGAGTACTTCGCCATGCGCCTGGTGCACGACGACATGGGCCTCGACTCCTGGGAGGACCGGATGTATTTCCGGCGTGCCGGCCTGACCGGGGAGCAGGTCGCCGTGCTGGCGGAGGCCCTGCGGCAACTCGACTTCGATTCCCCGCCGGCGCGTGCCTATCAGCGGATGCGGGACGGCGAGACGCTCGTCATCGGCGACTACCAGTGGCAGTTGCGCGGGGGTGAAGGCCACTCGCCCGAGCACATCGCGCTCTACTGCAGCGAACTCGGCGTGCTGCTGAGTGGCGACCAGCTGCTCGGACGCATCAGCCCGAACGTCGGCGTGCTGCCGTTCGAACCCGAGGCCAATCCGCTCAAGGACTGGCTCATCTCGCTCGAACGCATCGGCGAGCTGCCGGACGAGACCCTGGTACTGCCGTCGCACGAACTGCCGTTCTATGGACTGCGCCGGCGCGCGGCCGAACTGCAGCAGCACCACCTCGGCGTGCTCGAGCGCGTGCTGGCCCACTGCGCAGAGCGGCCCGACAGCGTCTATGGCCTGTCGCGGCGCCTCTTCCCGCATCGACCCGGCGCGCTCGACAGCATCCTGGCCATCGGCGAGACCATGGCCCACCTGGCCTATCTGCTCAAGCAGCGACGCGTGCAGCGTACGCTGACGGCTGAGGATAGCTACGAGTACCGGGTGCGCGGTGCCTAGCCGCGAGCCGCGCGCAAGATTCGCCCCGTCTTTTCAGGAGCCCGCCAATGCGTGAAGCCGTCATCGTCGAAGCCTGCCGCACGCCGATCGCCCGCGGCAAGCCCGTGGTCGGGGATCTCTCCGGCCTGCACGTCACGAAACTGCTCTCGGTCACGTTCGAGGAACTGGTGCGCCGCACGGGCATCGACTACTCCGACGTCGACCTGGTGGCGGGTGGTTGCGTGACCCAGGCCGGCGAGCAGTCGAACAACATCGTCCGCCACTCCTGGCTGTCCATGGGCAAGAACTACAGCACCGGCGGGTACACGGTCGATGCCCAGTGCGGCTCCGCCCAGGCCTGCAACCACCAGGTCTCCGCCGCAGTCCGTTCCGGCTCGATCGACATCGGCATCGCCTGTGGCGTCGAGATGATGAGCCACGTGCCCCTGGGCTCGAACGTGCTGCACGGTCCTGGCTATTTCATTCCGCAGGGGTGGCCGTGGAACACCGCGCAGACCCAGTTCGAGATGGCCGAGCGCATCGCCCGCAACCGCGGCCTGACGCGGCAGATGACCGATGCACTCGCCTGCGAGTCGCAGCGTCGCGCCAAGGTCGCCTGGGCCGAGGGACGTTTCGACCGCGAAGTGGTCAAGGTCGAGGCACCGGTGCTCGGCGAGGATGGCAAGCCCACGGGCGCCACGAAGATCGTGAGTCGCGACCAGGGCCTGCGTGATACGACCATGGAGGGCCTGGCCGCTCTCAAGCCGATGATGCCCGAGGGCATCATCACGGCGGGCAGCAGTTCGCAGGTCTCGGACGGCGCGGCGGCCGTGCTGTGGATGAGTGCCGAGGAGGCGAGGAAGCGTGGTCTCAACCCGCGTGCGCGCATCATCGCCGACTGCGTCGTCGGCGCCGATCCGTATTACGGCCTCGACGGTCCGGTCGATGCGACGGCGCGCGTGCTGAAGCGCAGCGGCATGAAGATGAGCGACATCGACCTCGTCGAGATCAACGAGGCATTTGCCACGGTGGTGCTGTCCTGGGCCCAGGTGTACGAGGCCGACATGAGCAAGGTCAACGTCAACGGCGGTGCGATGGCGCTCGGCCATCCGGTCGGATCGACCGGCGCCCGCCTGATCTGCACGGCGCTGCACGAGCTGGAACGGCAGGACAAGGCCACGGCGCTCGTCACCATGTGCTGCGGCGCCAACGTCGGCACGGGCACGATCATCGAACGCATCTGACGGACGATTTCCCCGAGGAGAAGGATATGGGTGACTTGAGCGGCAAGGTGGCCATCGTGACGGGTTCGGGCGCGGGGCTCGGCCGCGAGGAAGCGCTGCAACTGGCGCGCCAGGGCGCCCGCGTCGTGGTGAACGACATTCCAGCCGCGCAGGAGAAGGCGCAGGAAGTCGTGACCGCCATCGAGTCAATGGGCGGCGAGGCCATCGCGACGCTCGGCGACTGCGCCGACACCGCGGATGCCGGCAGGGTCTTCAAGACGGCGCTGGAGAAGTTCGGCGACGTGAACATCCTGGTGAACAACGCCGGTTTCACGCGCGACAAGACGCTCTATGGCATGACCGACGAGGAATTCGACTCGGTCCTGCGGGTGCACCTGCGCGGACACTTCGTCAACATGCGCAACGCCGCCCAGTACTGGCGGGAGAAGGGCAAGGCGGGCCCGGTGTATGGCCGTCTCATCAGCACCGCATCGGAGGCCATGCTGTTCGCGACCCCCGGTCAGCCGAACTACGGGCCGGCCAAGGCCGGAATCGTCTCCCTGACCATCGGTGCCGCGGCGCTGATGCAGAAGCTGGGTGTCACCGCCAACGTGATCCTGCCGCGCGCGCGCACGGCGATGACCGCGAGCATGCCCCACGCGCACCTCTTCGCCGCGCCGAAGGAAGGCTTCGACGTATTCAACCCGGCGAACGTGGCGCCGATGGTCGGTTACCTGGCTTCGCCCGAGGCCGGACACATTTCGGGCGAGCTCTTCGTGGTCTGGGGCGGGCGCGTGTCGATCGTCCAGCGCCCGCGACTGGACGTGTTCTACGACAACCCGAAGGGTGGGAAGTGGGAGATCGATGATCTGCACGCGTCGCTCGCCGGATACTTCACGCCCGAGCACCGGCCGGTGGTCGACGGCTACGCCTTGCCTCCCCAGTGACACCCGGCGGGCTGCAGGTCTCGCAGCGCACCGGCACGGGGTTCGCGGCCCGGTCCGCCGCCGCCTGGCGCACCTGCCGCATGCCACCGCCGGGAAGTGCGGGCCGTGCATACCTCAAATGAGGGTTGATCGCCCCGGCTCATGGCCGCAAAAGGCGCATCGGTACTGGATCTGGGTGACACCCTGCGGTGCGCCGGTCGGCGCAGCCGGAGGGCGGCCATGCAGGTGCGGCGTCGACTGCCAATCCACTCGAGGGACGGAACATGAAAGACCGCAACAAGATGCCCAAGCCCGACTGGATGTCCGACGAGGAATGGGCCTGGTTCAAGGAAC
>JAGOXN010000153.1 GCA_018059685.1 Steroidobacteraceae bacterium
GGACCACGCCACGTGGCGCGCGGTGGGCGAGGCGGGCTTCCTGCTGATGGACGTGCCGGCGGAGTACGGCGGCGGGGGCGGCGATTTCCGCCACGAGGCGGTGCTCTACGAGGAGCTGCAGCGGCGTGGCATCTCGGGCTTCGGGCAGGGCGTGCACAGCATCGCGGCGCACTACGTGCTGAACCACGGCAGCGAGGCACAGAAGCAGCGCTGGCTGCCGCGCATGGCGCGCGGCGAACTCGTCGGCGCGATTGCGATGACCGAGCCCGGCGCCGGCTCGGACCTGAAGGGCATCCGCACGCGCGCGGTCAGGGACGGCGCCGACTACGTCGTCAATGGCTCGAAGATCTTCATCACCAACGGCTCCATCGCGACGATCCTGATGCTGGTCGTGCGGACCGACCCGGCCGACCGCAGGCGCGGGCTCTCGATCCTCATGGTCGAGACGGAGGGACTCGCCGGCTACCGCGTGGGACGGGTGCTCGACAAGATGGGCCTCACCGCGCAGGACACGTCGGAACTCTTCTTCGAGGACGTGCGCGTGCCGGCGGACTGCCTGCTCGGGGGCGAGGAGGGCCTGGGCATGCACCAGCTCATGGGCGACCTGCCCTATGAGCGCCTCACCATCGCGGTGGGCGGCGTGGCGGCGATGGAGGGGGCGTTCGCCGAGACGGCGCGCTACGTGAAGGAGCGGCAGGCCTTCGGGCAGTCGATCGGCACGTTCCAGAACACGCGCTTCAGGCTCGCCGAGATCGCGACGCAGGCGCGCGTCGCGCGCGTGTTCCTCGACCGGTGCATCGAGGAACAGGTGGCCGGTACGTTCGATTCGGACACGGCGGCGATGGCCAAGTGGTGGATCACCGACCTCCAGCAGAAGGTCATCGACGAGTGCGTGCAGTTGCACGGCGGCTACGGGTACATGAACGAATATCTCGTCTGCCGCATGTTCGCCGATTCGCGCGTGCAGCGGATCTACGGCGGCACCAACGAGATCATGAAGGAACTGATCTCGCGCTCGATCTGAGCGCGGCGCGCGGGGACTCAGGGGCTGCGGCGGCCTCGCCGGGCCTTGCGCGGCACGCGCAACCGGCCGATGCCGGAGAGCGCCGCCTCGACGAACGGGCGGATGTCCTTCTTGCGCACGGCCTCGCCGGTGAAGTAGATCCGCGTCATGATCGGGCCGACGATCACGTCGGCCGCGGCCCCGACGTCGAGATCGTCCGGCAGCTCGCCGCGGCTCACGGCACGCTCCAGGATGCCGAGCAGCGGCTTGCGGCGCTCGCCGTTGATCGGCACGAGGAGCTTGGACAGCTCGGGGTCGTGCAGGCACTCGCCGGCCAGGATCGGCAGCACGCGCGGCAGCGGCGTGGTCTCGAGGATGTGCGCGAAGCTGCGCAGCAGGGTGGTCAGGTCATCGGGCAGGTTGCCTGTGTCGGGCTGGACGAGTCCCGGCAGCTGCGCATACGCCGCGATCACCAGGGGCGCTTTCGAGGGCCAGCGCCGATAGATCGTCGACTTGCCCACGCCCGCCGCGGCTGCGACGTCCTCGACCGTGAGATGCTCATAGCCCCGCTCGGCGAGCAGGGCGAGGGTCGCATCCAGGATCGCCGCATGCGCCCGCGGGCTGCGTGGCCGGCCGCGCGACCGGGCGGGTGCCCGCAGCGCCGGACGAACGGCATCGTCGCGATGCGCGGTGGCGGCGCCGGCGGTGCGGGTGCGCGGGGCGCGGCGAGTCGCGGCACTTCGGCGCATCATGGCCGGCACGTTACCACAGGCCGGCGTTGACGAGGCGGCGGCTCCGGACTATATTTGGATACGAGACGAACCGTTTCATAAAGGCGCCGGATCCGGCCGCCGGATGCCGGTCCCGTGCCTCGAGGAGGATCCGCATGAACGGACGGCCCGGGCATTCGCCGGACCCGCAATGCTCGCACCGCGGGCAGGGCGACCTGGCGCTCTGCAGCACCTTCGTCGCGACCCCGCCGATCCCGCCGGCCGCCGGTGGCGGGCGGGTCGGTTTCACTTCCTTGCTCGCTTCGCGTTCAGATCTCGAGGAACTGCTCCGGGCGCTGCACCGTCACCCGGTCGTCCGCACGCTGGTTCTCTGCGGCGACGATGCTGCGCCCGCCGGCGAGACGCTCCTGGCCCTCTGGCGGGACGGGCTCGATGCCGATGGACGGCTGCCGGGATCGCGCGGCGCCCTGTCGCCGGAGCTCGATGCGGCGGCCGTGGAGGCGCTGCGTCGCTCGGTCCGCATCGAGGACTGGCGAGGCAAGGCGCCGGCGGAGGTTGCCCGCGACATGGCCGGGCTCCCGGCGCCGTCGCAGGACCGGGAAGCGCGGGATCTCGTCGCGCCGCCGCCCCGTGAACGGACGGTCTTCCTGTCGAGGCGGACGACGTTTCCGCTGTACAGCACGGGCGTCGGGGATGCCTGGCTGCAACTGCTGAACCTCGTGCTGCGCGCCGGCCCCGAGCGGCGGACGGCCGACGGCGCGCGGATTGCCGAGGCGCTGAACGCGGTCGTGACGATCGACCCGGCGGATACGGAGGAAGAGTTTCCAGCCTGCTTCGAATTCAATGCCGCGGATTTCGCACGGTATTACCGGCGCTTCGAGGCGCATCTGTCCGACCCTGCGGCCGGGATCGAAGCGCTCTGCGCGCAGCTCGGGGAAACAGGCGTTGCGGACTGCGACCTGGCGGGAGTCGCCGGCCGGGAATCCGCACTGGAGTCGCACCGCGTGCCCGGGCTCCTGTCCACGACGTTCAACGTGGTCGACGGGAAGCTCTTCGCGACCTTCATGCTCCGCGGTCTCGATGTCCATACCGACTGGCCCCTGCAGGCCGCGGCCCTCGTGCGCGTTCAGCGACAGGTCGCCGAGAGAATCGGGCGCGCGCCCGGAACGTCGGTGTTCGTCGTCCAGTCCGCGCGCCTCGACGACCGGGACTGGAATCGCGCGTGGACCGCGCTGGCGGAGCACTTCAAGCGACCCCTGCCGCTGCAGGTCGATCCGGCCGGCATCTTTCTCTTCGGCAACGACGGCGGTCAGGCCCGGGCGATGCTGCTCGATCACGATGCAGGCACGATCTTCTGGGAGGAGGCCTTCCGCGACCCGGAGGATCTCTCCTGGTACATCGTCGACGTCATGCCGTGGCTGCTGCCGCAGCACGTCCGCTACGTCGGACAGGAATGCGCATCGCTGATGCGTGCCATCCGGGACGGCGAGTGCTACGTACAGGGTTGAGGGAGGGGCGAGCGATGGGCAGGCTGTTGTGGGAAGTGATCGAGCGTACGGTGACCGGGCCGGTCATGGCGGAGGAAGAGTTCGAGACCGACCTGCTGCCCTCGGCGCTCGCCAGCATACAGGCGAAGCACCGCATCGAGTGGGATCCGGACGAGCCGGTCATGACCGACCCGGCGCTGGCCGATGCCATCTATGCCGCGGGCCGCGAGCTGCTGCTCGAGGTAGGCCTCTATTGCAAGAGCACCAAGCGCATCGTGCGCTTCACGGAAGCGGAGATCGACGCGGCGGTCCGCGGCGCGCGCCGCGAGGTCACGCTCGGACGGGACCGGCAGGCCATCACCGTGCGACCGCGGGCGCCCGGCGATGCGCAGCACCCGTACACGTTCTTTTCCGCGGGCACGATGACGACCGACGTCGAGCTCTACAAGTACTACGCGCGTACGACCATGCAGGAGCCGACCTGTGACGGCGTGGTCCCGCTGCCGCTGTACGGTGTCGACGAGATCAAGAACGTCGCCGACACGCCCGCGCAGACGCTCGTCTGCCTCACCGAGGCCCGGGTGATCAACGAAGCGGCCATGTGGGCCGGGAAGCCCGGGCTCTGGTTCGGCATTCCCATGAGCGCGACGACGCCGCTCACGCTGATCAGCACTTTTGCCTCGGGGCTCTACAACAAGCACAACTGCACGCTGCCGGTCCAGATCCTGCAGGAGATGCGCATCGACTACGATCGCCTCAATCTCGCGTTCTACGCCGAACAGCAGGGGCTCGAGCCGTGGATGAGCTCCTGTCCCGCGCTCTATGCGTATCTCACGGGGCCCGAGCAGGGCGCGATGGAGATCATCGCCCACACGCTCGCGATGCTCGCGTACTCCGGCGGCTCCGTCACCCAGGCGATGTCGGTGTCGGTGCACGGCAGCTATGTCGGCAACGACATTTTCTGGTGCAACTCGGCGGCGGGTCTCGCGGCGGAGCGGAACCTGAAGTTGCCGTGGATCACCTACGGCAGTGGGGGCACCCGCGCGCCGCTCGACGACGACGCCTGGTATCACATCGCGATCGCGTGCATCAACGCCTGCATCTCCGGAATGGAGGGGCTGGCTCGCCGGCGGGCACAGCGGGATGGAGGCGCGCTGGTCCGGCGAGATTACGCGCGCGGCGACGCGGCTCACCCCGCGCGAGGGCGTCGACATCATCCGCAAGATCAACGGCAGGCTCTCGGGCCAGGAGCCCGCTCCGGGCGCCGTCGATCTGCCGCTCACCGAAATCTACGATCTCAAGACCCTGAAGCCGAAGCCGGTCATGCTCGAGCACTATCGCAGGTTCACGCGCATCTTCCGGGAGCTTGGGCTCGACTATCCGACCTGGGATCACGCGGACTGAGGAGAAGGCGAATGGCGACGATCGAAGAACTGCGCCGGATCGTGAGCGCAACCAAGCCGAAGGAAGCGGCCGAGATGACCCGCACGCTGCTGGCCGAGGGCCACGACCCGATGGCCATACTGGAGGACGGCGTGATGAGCGGGCTGAGCGACGTGGGCGACCGCTTCGCCACGAAGAAGGCGATCGTCCTCGACCTCGTGCGCGCGGGGGTGACCGCCAAGGCCTGCATCCCGATCATCGAGCTGGCCTTTCCGAAAGGCGAGAGCCGGAAGATCGATCGCAAGATCGTCCTCGGCACGATGTTGAGCCAGCACAACATCGGCAAGAATCTCGTCGGTACGCTGCTCTCGATCGCCGGCTTCGAGGTCATCGACATCGGCGAGAAGAACAGTCCCTGGGATTTCTATCAGGCGGCCGAGAAAGCCGGGGCACACATGATCGCCGTGTCGGTGGTCTTCGCGCCCGCCATGGAGAAATTCACCGAGCTGCTCGGGCTCCTGAAGGAACTGAAGGTCCGGGAGAAGTACCCGGTCATCGTCGGGGGCGCCGTGACCTCGCAGGCGTGGGCCAGCGACCAGGGCGCGGACGGCTGGGGGGCCCAGGCAAAGGACGGGGTGCTGCTGGCGAAGCAGCTGCTCAGACTCGCGTAGCGACGCCCACGCCGGAAGGAGCCCGCGCGCATCGGAGAAGCTGTATTCTTCGTGGCGCCGAATCCCTCACGGGTGCCCGGTGAGCCGGCCGGCACAGGGCGGGGCCGGGTGCGAGGGGGTGACTGGTGCCCAGGAGAGGACTCGAACCTCCACGGTGTTACCCGCTAGTACCTGAAACTAGTGCGTCTACCAATTCCGCCACCTGGGCTGCGAGGTCGCGGCGCGGCTCATTGGGCCCGCGGGAAGGTGGCGCAATTTACTGACGGTCCCCGGGGCTGTCAACGAGTTCCATTGGCGGCAGGGTATCCGTCGCTCGAGTCCGGATGAACAGAATACGTACCAGAAAACCCGCCCGCGGCCCGCAGGGCGCCGCGCGGCCGCGAGGGAGCCCGCGCAGCCCCGCCGCGGCGGGATCGGCCGCACTGCAGGCATTGCGCCGCGCCGGCCGTCCCATGCGCGCCGAGGAGGTGGCGGAAGTGCTCGGGCCCGTCGCGGGCGCCGACACCGCAGCGCAGCTCGGCCTGCTGCTCAAGCGCGGCGACGTCGTCGTGAACCGTCGCGGCCAGTATTGCCTGCGGGAGCAGTTGCCCGGGCTGGTCGTCGGCACGGTGCAGGCACAGCGCAACGGCGACGGCATGCTGCTGCCCGACGACGCATCGGGGCCGATCCACCTGCCCGGCCAGCAGATGCGCGAGGTCATGCACGGCGACCGCGTCGCTGCGCGCATCGAGGGGCCGCGTTTTCGCGGACGGCCGCAGGGGACGATCGTGGAGGTGCTCGAGCGGCGCACCCGCGAGGTCGTCGGCCGCCTGCAGGTCGAGTCGGGCGTGGCGTTCCTGACGCCCGACAATCCGCGTATCACGCATCGCGTGCTGGTGCCGCAGTCCCAGCTCGGTGGTGCCGCATCGGGGCAGATCGTGATCGTCGAGATCACGCAGCAGCCGGGCCGCGCGGCCCAGCCGGTCGGACGCGTCCTGCGGGTGCTCGGCGATCACGGGGCCCCGGGCATGGAGACGGACATCGCCATCCACTCGCACGGCCTGCCATGCGAGTTCCCGGAGCCCGTGCTGGCCGAGGCCGCGGCGTTCGGTGCGCGCATTCCCGACGCGGCCGTGGTTGGCCGCGAGGACCTGCGGGAGGTCGCGCTCGTTACGATCGACGGCGAGGATGCGCGCGACTACGACGATGCCGTGTACTGCGAGCGTTCCCGCGGTGCATGGCGGCTCATCGTCGCAATCGCCGACGTCGGCCACTACGTTCGGCCCGGCACGGCCCTCGACGCCGAGGCACGCGAACGGGGCACATCGGTGTATTTCCCCAATCGCGTGCTGCCAATGCTGCCCGAGGCGC
>JAGOXN010000154.1 GCA_018059685.1 Steroidobacteraceae bacterium
CGAACGAGCATCGGGATCTCGCGGTGCTCGTCGCACGCCACCACGCGCGCGTCCACCGCGTGGCCGAGCAGCGGCCCGGCACGGTGCTCGAGCTGCTCGAGCTCACCGATGCCTTCCGCCGTCCCGAACGCTTCCAGAAATTCCTGCTGGCCTGCGAGGCGGACGCGCGGGGACGCGGCGCGCGACTGCGAACCGCGCCCTACCCGCAGGCGGACTGGCTGCGCGGGGCGCTTGCCGCCGCAGGTTCGGTCAGGCTCGACGCCGAGTTACTCGCGCGCGAGCAGGGACCCGCCATTGCCGGGCACCTGCGGACCGCCCGCGTCACGGCGATCCGCAGCCTCGGCCCGGTGTCCCCGCGCAGCGTCGACGCGTAGCTTAGGCTCAAAGAAGGTGTCGCAGGTCCCGAATGCTGAGGCCAGCGAGCGGCGCGGCACAGTCCCGGGCGAGCGCGATGACCTTGAAGCGTTCGCCCATCTCGCCCGGCAGCGTGAGCACCATCGCCTGCCGCGACAGGTTCACGCGCTGCACGAGGTCGAGGTCGGCGACATTCGCCACGTAGCCCGCGATGCCGTTGCCGATCAGGAAGTGCGCCTGCGTCGTGTAGCCCGCGACGTCGAGCCCGGCGGCGGCCGCCGCCTCGGCCACCGCCGTGAAGTCCACCCACGCCGTGATGTCCTGCAGTCCCAGTCGCGCGAACGGGTCCGCGTGAAAACGGTGGCGGAAGTGACAGAGCAGCGTCCCTTCGCTCCGCTCGGGCGCGTAGTACTCGCGCCGCGGCAGGCCATAGTCAACGAACAGCGCGACGCCACGACCGAGTGCGCGCGCCACCGCCGCGAGCCAGGGCGTTAGCCCCGCATTGAGCTCGGAGGTGTAACCCTCCGGCCACTCCGCGCCAAGCTCGTGCCGCAGACCGAGCACGCGATCGCGCAGCGCCGCCGGGGCACGCACCTCCGACCAGTCGAGACGCCCGAAATGCCAGGTCACGCCGAGCGCGTTGACCTCGTCGCCCCGCACGACGAATCGCTCGACCGGCATCGCATCGAGCACCTCGTTGGCGACGATCACGCCATTCATGGGCTCGTCCGGCAGGCGATCGAGCCATTCGACACGGTGGAGCAGGTGCGGGACGGCCTGCTCGAGTGCCACGCGCTGCCGTTCGCGGAGATCCGCGCTCACGTCCAGAATCCGGTACCGCCCGGGCAACGCGCCGAGCCGTTCGAATTCGGCCAGCATCGCCGCCGCCATGGCGCCAGAGCCGGCGCCCAGTTCGAGCACGCTGCCGCCGCCGAGCGAGCCCAGGATCTCCGCGCATTGCACGGCGAGGCAGCGACTGAACACCGGGGCGACCTCGGGGGCCGTGACGAAATCCCCCGCGGCACCGAGCTTGCGCGCGCCCGCGCTGTAGTAGCCGAGTCCCGGCTCGTACAGCGCCATTTCCATGAATCGCGCGAAGCTCATCCAGCCACCGCTGCGGGCGACTTCGTCGCGGATGCGCTCGGTGAGCAGGTGGCCGTGCGCGGATTCGTTCGCGGTCAGCTCCGGGAGGTCCACTGCGACGCTCATGGGTCCTTGCTCCAGTCCGCGACATCGCCGGACGTCTCGGGTATCGTCCGCGCATGTCGACACCCCGGCCCCTCGACGGACGCTGCGTGCTCGTCAGCGGTGGCGCCAAGCGCCTCGGCGCAGCCATCGCGCGCGAACTGCACGGCGCCGGCGCGGACATTGTCGTGCACTACCATCGCTCGCGCCCCGCGGCCGAGGCGCTGGTCGCCGAGCTCGAGGCCACGCGGCCCGGTTCTGCGATGGCCGCATGCGCCGACCTGCTCGACCTCGACCGGCTCGCGTCGCTCGTCGAAGCCGCACTCGCGCGTTTCGGACGCCTCGACGTGCTGGTGAACAATGCCTCGACGTTCTACCCGACACCGATCGGCGACATCACGCCGGCGCAGTTCGAGGACCTGATCGGCACGAACCTGCGTGCGCCGCTCTTCCTGTCGCAGGCGGCGGCGCCCGCGCTGCGCCAGTCGCGCGGGCTGATCCTCAACATGGTGGACATCCATGCGCGCCGGCCGCTCCAGGGCCATCCGGTGTACTGCGCCGCCAAGGCAGCCCTCGCCATGCTCACGAAATCCCTGGCGCGCGAACTCGGACCGGAAGTACGGGTCAATGGCATCGCACCGGGCCCTGTCATGTGGCCGGAGCGCGAGCTCGATGCCGCGCTGAAGGCCGAGATCATTGCGAAGACGGCCCTGAAGCGCCGCGGCTCGCCGGACGATGTCGCGCGCACGGCGCTCTTCCTCGCCGCGGACGCGCCCTACGTCACCGGGCAGATCATCGCGGTGGACGGCGGCCGGAGCCTGTAAGGGGACATTCTCCCTTTTCGGCAAATAGGGGACATTCTCCGTTTTCGGTTCCGAAAAGGGAGAATGTCCCCTGTCAGACCTCCACGGGCTGCATCGGGTGGGCGGCCTGGTCAAATTTCGACCAGAGTTCGCCGAGCGTGACGCCGAGCGTCGGGTGGACGAAACCGGGCGCGAGTTCCGCCGCCGGACCGAGCATGTAGGCGCGGCGCACGAGGTCCGGCCGCGGCAGCACGAGGGCGGGCTCGTCGCACACCTTCGAACCGTACAGCAGCACGTCGAGATCCAGCGTGCGAGGCGCCCACTTCGCCGCATGTCGCTCGCGGCCGCAGAGGGCCTCGATCGCGTGGAGTCGCTGCAACAGCGTCGCCAGGTCGTCGTCCGTCTCGAACCCGACCACCAGGTTGACGAAGTCGTCCCCGACGAAGCCGACCGCCGCGTTGCGCCAGGCGCGCGAGCGGCGCAGTCCCGGATAATGCCGCGCCATGGCTTCGAGCGCGCGCCGGAGGTTCGCGATCGGCTCGACGTTGCTGCCCGCGGCGACATAGACCTCGTTCACTTCCGGCTCTTGGCGGTCAGGTAGTCTTCGCGCCGGCGCTCGATCAGGATGCCGACGTCGCGCGAGCCGCGGATCGCACCCTGCTTGTTGAGCCTGACGCGTACCCAGGCGACGTCGAACTCCGTGACGACCAGCTGTGCGATGCGCTCGGCCAGCGTCTCGACCAGCTGGAACTGCGAATCGCCCACGAATGCGAGCAGCCGCTTCGCCACCTTCTTGTAGTCCAGCGTGTCCTCGATCGCGTCGCTGGCGGCCGCCCTGCGGATGTCGGCGGACATCTCGAGGTCGACGACCACCTTCTGCTTGACGCGTCGCTCCCAGTCCCAGATGCCGATGATGCAGTCCGTCGTGAGCCCGGTGAGGAAGATGATGTCCATGGTGGTCGGGGCGGGACGCCCGGTTGCCCTCACTGAGGTGACGCTCGTCCGCGCCGCGGTGCGGCCGCTGGCGGCGCGAGGTCGGTCATCGGCCAGCGCGCGCGGGCACGGATCGCGAGATCGTCGCGCTCCCCGGCCGCAAGGCGCAGTTCCCCGAGCAGTGCAATCATCGCCGCATTGTCGGTGCAGTACTCCGCGCGCGGGTAGACGACGCGCACGCCACGGCGCTCGCCCATCGCGAGCATGCGCGCGCGCAGTTGGCGGTTCGCCCCGACGCCTCCTGCGACGACCAGGGTGCCGGTGCCGGTTGCCTCGATGGCGCGCTCGCACTTGATGACCAGCGTGTCGACGGCCGCGTCCTCGAATGCGCGTGCCGCGTCGGCCCGCGTCTGCTGATCGAGGGTGCGATCGCGCAATGCCACGACCACCGCCGTCTTGAGCCCGCTGAAACTGAAATCGAGTCCGGCCCGATCCGTGAGTGGCCGCGGGAAGCGGAACCCGCCGGGCCGCCCCTGTTCGGCCAGTGCCGCGAGCTGCGGTCCGCCGGGATAACCGAGGCCGAGCAGTTTCGCCGTCTTGTCGAAGGCCTCGCCGGCCGCATCGTCGAGCGACTGGCCGAGTATTTCGTACTGCCCGACGCCGTGCACGTGGGCGAGCAGGGTGTGCCCCCCGGACACGAGCAGCGCGACGAACGGAAAATCCGGCGGTGCCTCCTCGAGCAGGGGTGCGAGCAGGTGACCCTCCATGTGGTGCACGCCGATGCAGGGCACCTGCCAGGCGAGCGCGAGGCTGCGCGCTACTGCCGCGCCGACGAGCAGCGCCCCGACCAGTCCGGGTCCGCTGGTGTAGGCGATCCCCTCGATGGCGCGGGCACCGCCCCCGGCCTCGACCACTTTTCCGAGCAGGGGCAATAACTTGCGAAGGTGGTCCCGGGACGCGAGTTCCGGCACGACGCCGCCGTAGGCGGCATGAAGGCCGACCTGGCTGTAGACCTCATGCGCGAGCAGTCCGGCACCCCCGTCGTAGACGGCGGCGGCGGTCTCGTCACAGGACGTCTCGATCCCCAGTACGCGCATTCTTTGCAATTCCTGCCCGTGGTCTCTAAAATTCGCGGTCCTTTTTACCGGCAACACGGCCAGCGGGTCGTCGCCGGCAGTCCCAGGGGAACAGACCGTCCGACGAGGTTTCGATGCCGAGCGTCCGCATTCGTGAGAACGAGTATTTCGATGCCGCCCTGCGCCGGTTCAAGCGCGCCTGCGAAAAGGCCGGCGTGCTGACGGAGCTTCGGCGCCGGGAATTCTACGAGAAGCCCACCCAGGAGCGGAAACGCAAGAAGGCCGCCGCGGTGAAGCGCCACCAGAAGCGCGGCATGCGCGACATGTCGGCCCCACGCGCCCGCAACTACTGAACCCGCCCGTCCCGTGTCGCTCAAGGAGCGCATCACCGAGGACATGAAAGCCGCCATGCGGGCCGCCGAGAAGGAGCGCCTCTCGACCATCCGCATGGTGCAGGCCGCGATCAAGCAGCGCGAAGTCGACGAGCGCATCACGCTCGACGACGCGCAGGTGATCGCGGTGCTCGAGAAGATGGTCAAGCAGCGCAAGGAATCCATTGCCCAGTTCGAGCAGGGCGGCCGCACCGACCTC
The DNA here is from genome assembly GCA_018059685.1 of Steroidobacteraceae bacterium. Lineage (GTDB taxonomy): Bacteria > Pseudomonadota > Gammaproteobacteria > Steroidobacterales > Steroidobacteraceae > RPQJ01. Next base: position 4,943 of record JAGOXN010000154.1, read on the forward strand.
GCGGACAAGGAAAAAGCGGAGATTGCGCTGCTGCAGGCCTACCTCCCTGCCCAGCTGTCGGAGGCCGAGGTGGACTCGCTGATCAAGGAAGCGATTGCCGCCACCGGCGCCGCGTCGGTCAAGGACATGGGCAAGGTGATGGGTGCGGTGAAGGCGAAGGCCGCGGGCCGTGCGGACATGGGCGCCGTGAGCGCCCGCATCAAGGCCGCACTCGGCGCCTGATCCGGTCCGCCTGATCCGGTCCCCTGGGTGGCGTTCGAGTCGGCCCCGGCTCGCGAAGAAGATATGCTCGCCGGAACCGACCCGAACGCCACCCTCGACGGCCGGCGCCTGAGCGAATCGCCGGGCGGACAGGGCGGTGGGCGCGAGCAGCCGGTGATCGCCCGTCGATTCGCACGGCGCACGCACGCGGGCAGGCCCCGCGGAGCGCAGCCCCATGGGCAGTGTGAAGCTGCCGGCGGAGTTCCGTGTCACGGCGGTCAGGTTTCGGCGAGCAGGACTTCATGCGCCGTGCGACCGGGAAAGGGGTCATTCCGATTTTCCATCCTGGAAAATCGGAATGACCCCTTTCCCGGTCGCTCAGGCGCCGGCGGTCAAGCAGGCCTTTCGGGTCCGTCTAGGCGAGCATGTCTGCTTCGCGAGCCCGGACGGACCCGAAAGGCCTGCCGGGCACCCGGTATGACAGTGACGAACCAGCGGCCGAACTTGCGACACCCGCATCCCGCCCCCACTATCGTCAATCGCACACCCGCTGACCGCACCTCGCCGTGGCCGGACGCATCCCGCAGCACTTCATCGACGAGCTGATCGCGCGCACCGACATCATCGAGGTGATCGGCAGCCGCGTGCAGCTCAAGCGTGCCGGGCGCGAATACAAGGCCTGCTGTCCATTCCACGACGAGAAGTCGCCTTCGTTCACCGTGAGTCCGGACAAGCAGTTCTATCACTGCTTCGGCTGCGGCGCGCACGGCACGGTGCTCGGCTTCGTGATGGAATACGATCACCTCGGCTTCGTCGAGGCCGTCGAGGATCTCGCGGCGCGCGCGGGACTCGAGGTGCCGCGCGAAGGCGGCGCAGCGGCCGCGGCGCAGCCGGACGACGAGCTGTACGTGGCCCTCGAGCGCGCCGCGCTCTTCTACCGCCAGTCGCTGAGCGGCGAGACGCGGGCTCGCGCGTATCTCGCCGAGCGCGGACTCACGCCGGACATCATCCAGCGGTTCGGCATCGGGTACGCGCCCGCGCGCTGGGATGCCCTGCTCGACCGGTACGGCACGACCGATGATGAGCGGCACGTGCTGCTGCGCGCCGGCCTGATCGTCGAACGCCAGGCGGAGCCCGGCCGCACGTCACCGGCCGGCTTCTACGACCGGTTCCGTGACCGGATCATGTTCCCCATCCGCGACACCCGTGGTCGCACGATCGCGTTTGGCGGTCGCGTGATCGACACCGGGGAACCCAAGTACCTGAACTCGCCCGAGACCGAGCTCTTCCACAAGGGCCGCGAGCTCTATGGACTCCACGAGGCGCGCCAGGCCACCCGCAGCCTGCAGCGCCTGCTCGTGGTCGAGGGGTACATGGACGTCGTGAGCCTGCATCTCGCGGGCGTCACCAGTTCGGTCGCGACTCTCGGTACCGCGACCACACCGGACCACCTCGGCCGGATC
>JAGOXN010000020.1 GCA_018059685.1 Steroidobacteraceae bacterium
GAGCGGCAACAACCTGCATGACCTGAGCGTGGAGATCCCGCTCGGCCTCCTCACCTGCGTCACGGGCGTGTCGGGTTCCGGCAAGTCGACGCTCGTCGTGGACACGCTGTATCGGCATGCGGCGGGCACCCTGCTCGACTCGGTCGGCGATGCGGCGCCCTGCAGGGCGCTCGAAGGTCTCGAGCAGATCGACCGCGTGATCGACATCGACCAGAGCCCGATCGGGCGCACACCACGCTCGAATCCCGCGACTTACACGGGGCTCTTCGGGCCAATCCGCGAGCTCTTCGCGGAGGTGCCCGAGTCGCGCGCGCGTGGCTACGACCCCGGCCGCTTCAGCTTCAACGTCCGCGGCGGGCGCTGCGAGGCCTGCGAGGGCGACGGCGTCATCAAGGTCGAGATGCACTTCCTGCCCGACGCCTACGTGACCTGCGACGCCTGCCGTGGCATGCGCTACAACCGCGAAACGCTCGAGATCCGTTACAAGGGCCGCAATATCCACGAAGTACTGGAGATGACGGTCGAGGACGCGGCGGTCTTCTTCCGCAACGTCCCGGCGCTGCAGTCGCGCCTCAACATGCTGCTCGAGACGGGCCTCTCGTACGTCCGGCTCGGCCAGAACGCGACGACGCTCTCGGGCGGGGAGGCGCAGCGCGTGAAACTCGCGCGTGAACTCGCGAAGCGCGCCACCGGGCGGACCCTTTACATCCTCGACGAACCGACCACCGGCCTGCATTTCCAGGACATCGAGCAGTTGCTCAGAGTCCTGCTCCGGTTGCGCGATGAAGGCAACACGATCGTCGTCATCGAGCACAACCTCGACGTGATCAAGACCGCTGACTGGGTCATCGACCTCGGTCCCGAGGGCGGCGCCGCCGGCGGGCGCCTCATCGCGGCCGGCACGCCGGAGGACGTGGCCCGCGTGGAGGCCTCCTGCACCGGGCGTTACCTGGCCCGGACGCTCGTGCGGAAACGGTGACAGACCTCGCCCGCGACCCGGGACTCCGAATACTTCCCGCCCGTCTCGAGACCGATCACGCGGCGCCAGAACGCCAGTGCCTTGCGATTGAACTCGTCCTCCACGACCTCCCAGTCACCCGCAAATCGACTGAACAGCAGCGCCGCGGCGCTCGCGCCGACCCCGCGCCGGCGCGCATCATCGACGACGAAGAACTCGGCCATGCGGTAGTCGGCCGTGGGCCGCCGGAAGGCACCGGGGCGCGCGACCAGTGCAAAGCCGACGCGGTGGCCGCCCTGGAGGATTACGAAGGGATGCGCGGTCGGGTCGTGGAACCAGCCCGCCATGAACTCGCCCTCGCGCGAATTCCACTCGCCGAGTGCAGGGAACAGTCCGGACTTGGAGGTGGACAACTCGGACAGGTAGCCGCGATAGACCCCGCGGATCCACTCGCGGTCATCAGCGGAATCGCGTGCGTCTCTGACGGTGACTGGCACTGCGCTCCGGCCGGGCCCGGCTCACGGACCGGGCACGACTCCCTGCGGCCGGTGGAAAAGCCTCGAAAGGGTCGGGCGGGCCCCGGCCGGGACCCGCCCTTCCCGTCATCGCATCAGGTCAACGGCCGACTTACTTGGCCGCTTCCTGCATTGCCTCGCCGGCGTTCTCGACGGCCTGGCCGGTCGCGTCGACGGCGCCAGCGGCCGCATCGGCAGCAGCGTCGCCAGCGGCGGCAGCGGCATCACCCGCGGCAGCGGCGGCGTCGCCAGCGGCGTCGACGGCAGCCTCACCAGCGGTGGCGGCAGCATCGGCAGCGGCGTCGACGGCCTGACCCGCGGCAGCAGCGGCATCAGCGGCGGCTTCCTGCGTGGCCTCGACGGCCTCTTCCTTCTTCGCGCAGCCGGCCAGGACCAGGGCAGCAAGGGCGGCAGCAAGGGCGATCTTCGCGTTCATGATCTTTGTCACTCCAGAGGGTCAGTGGATGATCGGGCGTCTACTCGGGCCAACCGTGCCAGCTCCGGCCCCATGCCGGTTCGCGCGCGGTCGTGCGGAGCGAATTCTAGGGCGGCCGACCTGTTGCAGATCGCCGGCAACTGTCTCTGAATGGCGACAACGACCGGTCTTCGGCAAGATGGCGGCATCGACGGACCGCCAGGGCCATTACATGCAGATCGATCTTGACAGGCAGTTCGCGAGCCACCTTGCCGAGCTCCGGCGCCGGACCGACACTGCGCTCGCGACCCACGGGTTCGACGGCTTCGCGCTCTTCGCTGGCTGCGCGAGCGCGGCTTTCCTGGACGATCATGTCTACCCGTTCAGGGCCAACCCGCATTTCAAGCAGTGGGCACCCCTCACCGACGCGCCGCACAGCTTCGTGAGCTACGTACCGGGGTCGCTGCCGCTGCTCTGCTTCCACCAGCCGTCCGATTACTGGCACAAGCCCCCCGATCTGCCCTCAGGCGAATGGCTGCGGGAGTTCCGGCTCGAGGTCCTTCGCGACCCCGCGGACGCGCGCGGGCTGATCGACGCGGGCCGCAGGCGCACTGCCTTCATCGGCGAGTGGCAGCCGCAGTTCGCCGACTGGGGATTCGCCGCGGTCAACCCGCCCGGCCTGCTGCACGAACTGCACTACCATCGTGCGATCAAGACTCCCTACGAGGTCGAGTGCCTGCGCGCGGCCTCGCGCCTCGCCGCACGCGGCCACCTGGCTGCACGAGATTCCTTCCTCGCAGGCGCATCCGAGTTCGAGACGCACCTCGCCTACTGCGCGGCGACGGGCCAGCGGGAGGAGCAACTGCCGTACGGCAACATCATCGCGTTCGACGGGGGTGCCGCCGTGCTGCACTACCAGCACCTCGACACGCGCAGGGGCGGACCACGACGTTCATTCCTCATCGACGCCGGTGCCCAGGTGCGCGGCTATGCTGCGGACGTCACGCGCACGTACTCGGCCGGCGACGACGAATTCGCCGGACTCGTGGACGGGATGGACCGCCTGCAGCGCAGGCTGTGTGACTCGATCCGCAGCGGCACCGACTATCGGGACGTGCACCTCGAGGCCCATCGCCTGGTCGCGGGGCTGCTGCGCGAGGCCGAGCTGATCGGCTGCGATGCGGACACCGCGGTAGCGAGCGGCCTGAGCAGCGTGTTCTTCCCGCACGGCATCGGCCACCTGCTCGGCCTGCAGGTGCACGACGTCGCGGGTCTCGCCCGCGACCGTTCAGGCGCGGAGATTCCGCGCCCGCCGGGCCATCCCTACCTGCGCCTGACGCGGATGCTCGAACCCGGCTTCGTCGTGACGGTCGAACCCGGGCTCTACTTCATCGACCTGCTGCTCGACGCGGCCCGGGCCGACGCACGCGGCAGGTTCATCCGCTGGGAAACGGTCGAGCGCCTGCGGCCGTATGGCGGCATCCGCGTCGAGGACGACGTCGTCTGCACGGACGGTGCACCCGAGAACCTCACGCGCGACGCGTTCGCCGCCATCGCATAGGGGACATTCTCCTTTTCGCACACTCAACAGCGAAAAGGAGAATGTCCCCTTCCTTAATGCTATTTCTTCAGCAGATCGCGGATCTCGGTGAGCAGCGCGACGTCCGCGGGCGGAGCCGCGGGTGCGGCGGTCGGTGGCGGGGTCTTGAGCCTGTTGATGCCCTTGATCGCCACGAAGATCGCGGCGGCGATGATCAGGAAGTCGAATGCGGTCTGCAGGAACGCGCCGTACCGGAGGAGTACCGGTTCACCTGCCGGGTTCGTGCCGAGGTCGATCGCGAGGTCGGTGAAGTTGACGCCGCCGACGAGCTTGCCGAGCAGCGGCATCACGATGTCGCCCACGAACGACGACACGATCTTGCCGAAGGCTCCGCCGATCACGACGCCGACGGCCATGTCGACGACGTTGCCCTTCATTGCGAACTCTTTGAACTCTGCCGCGATGCCCATGGTGCTGAATTCTCCGGGAAAAATGGACCGGTGATGCCGAGACCGCCTGCGATCATCCCTAATCGGGATGCCGTTGCAAAGGGGATCGACGCGGACTCGGGGCGTTTGTTACGCCTCGGTGCCCCGTTTCCCGGTGACCCTGCGTGATCGGACCCCCCGGCAATGGCCTGATCGCGCGGCTTCGGGAACGCGGCGTGCTGCGCATCGCCGCGAGCTACGTGGTGATCACGTGGCTCGCACTGCAGATTGCCGACGTCGTGCTCGAGCCCTGGGACCTGCCGAAGTGGGTGCACCGCGCGCCGCTCGTCGTGGCCCTGCTCGGCTTTCCGATCGCGCTCGCGCTCGCGTGGTTCTTCGAGCTCGGCGGTGGCCCGGCGCATCGCGACACGGCACCGGACGGTGCCGTCCGCCCGCCGGCATCCGGCCGGCGGCGCCATGCCGACATCGCGGTGATCAGCGTGCTCGCCGCCGTGGTCGCGTTCTTCCTGATGCGCGATGCCGGCTGGCTCGGCGAAAGTGCGCGGCCGCGCGCGGGCCCCGAGTCCTCGAGCCTCGCCGTGCTGCCGTTCGACGCCGTCGGTGTCGAGACCGATCGCTACGTCACCGACGGCCTGAGCGACGAGCTGCGCAACCAGTTCTCGCGCATGCAGAGCCTCGTCGTCACCGCGCGGTCTTCGTCGATTGCGTTCCAGGACCAGACGCTCGACGCCGTGACGATCGCGGGCAAGCTCGCGGTCGCGGCGCTGCTCGAGGGAACGGTCGCCCGCTCCGGCGGGCGGCTGCAGGTGAGCGTGCAGCTCGTCGACGGCCGCAACGGCAAGGTCCTGTGGGCTGAGCGCTACGACCGGCCGGACCGGGACCTGCTCGGCGTGCAGACGGAGATCGCGGGCCAGGTGGTCGCGGCCGTGCTGCCGCGCTTCTCCGCTTCGGGCCGGTCGGCACCGCCGCCGCCGACGGAGGACCCGGTCGCCTACGACCTCTACCTGCTCGGGCGGCAAGAGCTAAGTGAGGCGCGAGACCTGATGTGGCGGGGCGACGCGGTCGGATCGATCACGTCCATGGCGCAGAGCGTCGAACTGTTCAGGTCGGCGATCGCGAGCGATCCGAAGTTTGCGCAGGCCCACGCGAACCTCGCGGCGGCGAAGCTCGCACTGGCACTTGACCGGGTGAACGAAGCGACTCCGGCAGCGCAGGCGGATGCCATGGACCGCGAGGTGATGCCGGACATCGGGCGCGCACTCGAGATCGATCCGCGTAACGCCGAGGCCTGGCTCGTGAAGGGAAACCTGCTGCGCTACACGTTCCGCCCCGGCGCTCGCGACGCTTTCCGCAGAGCCGTCGAGCTCGACCCCAGCAATGCCGAAGCGACCGTTGCGCTCGGCTGGACGACGATTGCGACTGGCGAGGTGGATGAGCGGTATCGCCTGATGATGCGGGCGCTCGAGCTCGACCCGATGGACATCGGGCATCACGAGGCGGCGATCACCGCGGCGTGGATCATGGCGCGGCCCAACGAGGTCCGCACGCTCTCGGCGCGGATGCTCGAGCTGTTCCCGGACCACCCGCGCGCCGCGCTCCTGGCATGCGATACCCGGGTGCACGTCGGTGAACTCGACGAAGCACTGGCATGCGCGCTCGTGGCAGCCGCGAGGTTTTCGGGCGACCCGGACATTGTGGCGGAGTTCCATGTGGCGGCTGGCAGGATCGCCGAGATGCTGGGCGATGCCGCGCTGGCGCTCCGGCTGTACCAGCGGGCGAGCGGCGATCCGCTCGCAGCTGTCACGGTGAAGAGGCTCGAGCGGGATGTCGAAAGTCTGCGCCGCGCCGGTCGCGAAGCGCTGGGGCGCAGGCCGATCCCGTTCGAGGCCTTCCTGGCGGATGAGCTCGCGCGCGCAGGGCTCGTCGACGAGGCGATTGCCGTCTACCAGCACGCGGGTCTGCAGGAGCTCTGGGCGGGCGACTCCTACAGGAAAGTCTTCCTGATGCACTCGACATTGCGGTACCTGGCGCTGCTGAAGGCCCGGGGCCGTGGCGACGAGGCGCAGCCGACACTCGACGGCGTGCTGAGACACCTCGACAGCATGCGCGTACACGGCGCACGCAGTTGCGGCGTCCGCATCGCCGGCGCCAAGGCATATGCCTTGTCCGGCCGGCCGGACGAGGCGCTCGAGCAGGTCGTGCTCGCGGCGGACACGCCCGATGCGCAGACCGCATTCCAATGGATCCAGGACGACGCCGCGTTCGCCGAGGTGGCCCGCGACCGCCGCGTCGCGGCACCGATCGAGCGGCTGCGGCAGGAACAGGCGCGAACTCGCGCGCGACTGCCCGAGACGTTCCGGCGGCACGGCCTGACCTGGCCGCCTCCCGACTGAATCAGACGCGATAGCTCGCGCTCCGGTCTCCTTGAAACAAGAAGCCGGGCGCTGGGCCCGGCTTCTCGAGTGCGCCGTGGTGGCCGCGTCAGGCCGCCGCCGTCTTCTTCTTCCGCGGCGCGCGCGGCTTCTTTGCCGAAGCCTCGGTCGCAGCCTCCGCCGCGTTCTTCTTGCGGGCCTTCGGCTTCTTCACCCCTTCCGCAGGCTTCGCCTCGACCTGCACCGCCTGCTCGACGAGCGCCATGAGCGCCATCTCGGCGTTGTCGCCCGGGCGATTCGCCATGTGCAGGATGCGGGTGTAGCCGCCCGGCCGAGCCTTGAAGCGCGGTCCGAGGTCGCCGAACAGCTTCTCGACCACCTCGGCGTCGCGCAGGCGCGCAAAGGCACGACGGCGGTTCGCCAGGCTGTCGGTCTTGCCGAGCGTGATGAGCGGCTCGACGTAGCGGCGCAGTTCCTTCGCCTTCGGCACCGTGGTGCGGATCGCCTCGTGGCGCAGCAGCGAAGCTGCCATGTTGCGCAGCATCGCCCAGCGGTGCGGGGAGTTGCGGCTCAGCTGCCGCCCGGTCAATCCGTGTCTCATTGCATCATTCCCGGGTCCCGGTGGCCGGCCTCAGACGAGGTCGCGGTCCTCGTCGCGCTTGAGGCCCACAGGCGGCCAGTTGTCGAGTCGCATGCCGAGCGTGAGGCCGTGGCTTTCGAGGACCTCCTTGATCTCGGTGAGCGATTTCTTGCCGAGGTTCGGCGTGCGCAGCAATTCCACCTCGGTCTTCTGCACGAGATCACCGATGTAGTGGATGTTCTCGGCCTTGAGGCAGTTCGCGCTGCGGACCGTGAGCTCGAGCTCGTCGACCGGGCGCAGCAGCAGCGGATCGAAATGATGCTCGCTCGGCTTCGCCTTGTCCTCGTCCTGGCCCTGCAGGTCGACGAACACCGACAGCTGGTCCTTCAGGATCGACCCGGCACGGCGGATCGCCTCCTCCGGGTCGATCGTGCCATTCGTCTCGATGTCGAGGATCAGCTTGTCGAGGTCCGTACGCTGCTCGACGCGCGCCGACTCGACGCTGTAGGTGACCTTGCGGATCGGGCTGAAGGACGCATCGAGCAGCAGGCGACCGATCGGGCGGCTCGCTTCCTCGAATGCGAGGCGCTGCACGGCCGGACGATAGCCGCGGCCGCGCTCGACCTTGAGCGTCATCACGAGCTCGCCGGCCTTCGTCAGGTTCGCGATCACGAGATCGGGATTCAGGATCTCGACGTCGTGGTCGCCCTGGATGTCGCCGGCACGCACCGGACCGGGGCCCTTCTTCGACAGGCGGAGCTCGGATGCCTCGCGGGCATTCAGGCGGATCGCGACCTGCTTCAGGTTGAGCAGGATCTCGACCACGTCCTCCTGCACTCCCTCGATGCTGGTGTACTCGTGGAGCACGCCCTCGATCTCGGCCTCGGTGATCGCGCTGCCGGGCATCGACGACAGCAATACGCGCCGCAACGCGTTGCCGAGCGTGTGGCCGAAGCCGCGCTCAAAGGGTTCGATCACCACGCGGGCGTGGCGGGGCGCGGTCGGCGTCACCCTGACGACGCGCGGACGGAGGAACTCGGCAATGGCTGACTGCATGAAAGCCACCTGGCGTGATTACTTGGAATACAACTCGACGACGAGGCTCTCGTTGACGTCCGGCAGGATCTCGCTGCGCTCGGGCAGCGCCTTCAGGACGCCGGAGAACTTCTTCTCGTCGACTTCGACCCAGTCGGGGAATCCGACCTGGCCACGGATCTGCAGGGCCTGCTGCACGCGGGCCTGCTTCTGGGCTTTCTCGCGCAGGCTGACGACGTCGCCGGCCTTGCACTGGTACGAGGGCACGTTCACCACCTCGCCGTTCACCGCGACCGAGCGATGGCTCACGAGCTGGCGGGCCTCGTTGCGCGTGGCGGCGAAGCCCATGCGGTAGATGACGTTGTCGAGGCGCCCTTCGAGCAGCTGCAGCAGCGTCTCGCCCGTGGCGCCCGGACGGCCCACGGCCTGGTGGTAATAACCGCGGAACTGCCGCTCGAGCACGCCGTACATGCGGCGCAGCTTCTGCTTCTCGCGCAATTGCAGTCCGTAGCCCGACACGCGTGCGCGGCGCTCGCCCTTGATGCCACCCGGCGGCACCTCGAGCTTGCACTTCGACTCGAGCGGCTTCACGCCGCTCTTCAGGAACAGGTCGGTGCCCTCGCGGCGCGAGAGCTTGCACTTCGGTCCAAGATACCTGGCCATGATGGGTCCTCGCGCGCCGTCAGACGCGGCGCTTCTTGGGCGGACGGCACCCGTTGTGCGGGATCGGCGTCACGTCCTCGATGCTCGTCACCTTGAGACCGGCGGAGTTCAGCGCCCGCACGGCCGATTCGCGCCCGGGACCCGGCCCGCGCACCCTCACCTCGACCGTCCGCACGCCGTACTCCTGAGCAGCGACGCCGGCCTTCTCGGCGGCCACCTGCGCCGCGAACGGCGTGCTCTTGCGCGAGCCCCGGAATCCGCAGCCGCCCGACGTCGCCCAGGACAGGGTGTTGCCCTGGCGGTCGGTGATCGTCACCACCGTGTTGTTGAACGACGCGTGCACGTGCGCGATCGCGTCGGTCACCACGCGCTTCACCTTCTTGCGGACCTTGGCCGTGCCGGCGGCCGGGGACTGCTTCTTGTCGTCAGCCATGTGTATGGAGCCTCAGTGGAGGGACGCGGCCGCTCAGGCCTTGCCCGCAGGTGCGTTCAGCTTGACCGCCGCCTTGCGCGGACCCTTGCGGGTGCGTGCATTGGTGCGGGTACGCTGTCCGCGCATCGGCAGCCCCTTGCGGTGGCGGACGCCCCGATAGCACCCGAGGTCCATCAGCCGCTTGATGTTCATCGACACCTCGCGGCGCAGGTCGCCCTCGACCGGAATGCGTGCCACCTGCGAGCGCAGCGCCGCGACCTCAGCCTCGGTCAGGTCCTTCACCCGGGTGTCGGGCTTGACCCCAGCGGCCTCGCAGGCCGCGAGGGCCCGCGAACGACCGACGCCGAAGATGGACGTGAGGCCCACCCAGACGTGCTTGTTCATCGGGATGTTGATGCCGGCGATACGGGCCATGTGAGGCTCTCTCCGGGGCGCGAAAAGCCCGAAATTATAACGTGGAAACCTGGCTCACCACAACGATTTCAGCCCTGTCGCTGCTTGTGGCGCTTGTCGGTGCAGATCACGTAGACGACGCCGCGGCGCCGCACCACCTTGCAGTTCTTGCAGATCCGCTTGACCGAGGGTCGAACTTTCATGGGTCTGTCTCCGGCGCGGGCGCGGCGCTCAGCGCAGCTGCCCGGGGCGGCCGTAGCCGCGCAGGTTGGCCTTCTTCATGAGCCCCTCGTACTGGTGCGACATTAGGTGCGCCTGCAGCTGGGCCATGAAGTCCATGATCACCACCACGATGATCAGGAGCGAGGTGCCGCCGAAATAGAACGGCACGTTGAACTGGGAAATGAGGATCTCCGGCAGGAGGCACACGAGCGTGACGTACAGGGCGCCCCAGACGGTGAGCCGCGTGAGCACCTTGTCGATGTACTCGGCCGTGTGCTGGCCGGGGCGGATGCCGGGGATGAATGCGCCGGACTTCTTGAGGTTCTCGGCCGTCTCGCGCGAGTTGAATACCAGCGCGGTGTAGAAGAAGCAGAAGAAGATGATCAGCGTCGCATACAGGATCATGTGCACCGGCTGGCCGATGCCGAGGCTCGCGGCGACATTCTGCAGCCAGCCGAAGTTCTCCGAGGTGCCGAACCAGCTCGCGATCGTCGCGGGGAAGAGCAGCAGGCTCGAGGCGAAGATCGGCGGGATGACACCCGACATGTTGAGCTTGAACGGCAGGTGCGTCGTCGTGCCGGCGAACATGCGGCGGCCCTGCTGGCGCTTCGCGTAGTTGACCGGGATGCGGCGCTGGGCGCGCTCGACGAACACGACGAAGGCCGTCACGCCGAGCACCATCAGCACGAGGATCAGGGCGAGCGCCGGGTTGATCTCGCCGTTGCGTACGAGCTCGAGCGTGCCGCCGATGGCGGCCGGAAGGCCCGCGACGATACCCGCGAGGATGATCATCGAGATGCCGTTGCCGAGGCCGCGCTCGGTGATCTGCTCGCCGAGCCACATGAGGAACATGGTGCCCGCGGTCAGGGTCACGGTTGCGAGAAACACGAACTGCGGCCCTGGCGCGATCACGACGCCCTGGTTCTGGAACGCGATCGCGGCGCCCGCGCCCTGGAAGGCCGCGAGGCCCACGGTGCCATAGCGCGTGTACTGCGTGAGCTTGCGCCGGCCGGCCTCGCCTTCCTTGCGCAGCGCCTGCAGCTGCGGCACCACGACGCCCATCATCTGCACGATGATCGAGGCGGAGATGTAGGGCATCACCCCGAGCGCGAGGATCGACAGGCGCTGGAGCGCGCCGCCCGAAAACATGTTGAACATGCTCAGGATCGTGCCCTGCTGCTCCTGGAAGAAGCGCGCCAGCGCCACCGGATCGATTCCCGGCACGGGGATGAACGTGCCGATGCGATAGACGACCAGACCGCCGATCAGGAACAGGAACCGTCTCCTGAGCTCGGTGAGCCGGGTCGCCTCGCCGAAGGCGGCGACGGGGTTCGTTGTCAGCGGGTTGGCCACTCGATGTTCCTGGCGTCGCCGGCGGGGCCGCTCAGGCCGCCTCGATGCTGCCGCCGGCGGCTTCGACTGCGGCGCGCGCGCCCTTGGTGACGCCCACGCCCGAGACTTTCACGGCGACCGAGATCGCGCCGGAGAGCACGATCTTGGCCGCGAGCGCGTTCGCCGGCACGACACCCGACTTCTTGAGCGCATCGAGAGTCACGATGCCGCCATCGACGAGCGCAAGCTCGTTCAGGCGCACCTCGGCGACGCGCGGCGCCCGCATGGAGCGGAAGCCGATTTTCGGCAGGCGTCGCTGCAGCGGCATCTGGCCGCCCTCGAAGCCCACCTTGTGATAGCCACCCTTGCGCGCGCGCTGGCCCTTGACGCCGCGGCCGCAGGTCTTGCCCTGGCCGGCCGAGGCGCCGCGACCGACGCGCAACCGGGGTTTCTTCGAACCCGGACCTGGGGAGATGCTGTTCAGCTTCATGTTGACCTCAGGCTTCCTCGACGCGGAACAGGTGCCGCGAGGCGTCGATCATGCCGCGGTTCTCCGGCGTGTCGGACACGACCACCGTCTGGTTCATTCGGCGCAGACCGAGGCCGCTCGCCGTCGCGCGGTGCCGGCGCAGCTGCCCGTGGATGCTCCTCACCAGCGTCACCCGGACGCTCTTCGTCGCGATGTTCTCTTGCGTCATGGCCGTCATCCCGTGATTTCCGCGATGCTCTTGCCGCGCTTGGCTGCGATCTGCTCCGGCGCGGGCACGCGTGTCAGCGCGTTCATGGTGGCCCGCACCACGTTGATCGGGTTGCGCGAGCCGTAGCTCTTGGCGAGCACGTTGCGCACGCCGGCGCACTCGAATACCGCGCGCATGCTGCCGCCGGCGATCACGCCCGTGCCGTCCGCCGCCGGCTGCATGTACACGCGCGAGGTGCCGTGCCTGCCGGTCACCGCATAGTGCAGCGTCGTGTTGCGCAGGCTCACGTTGATCAGGTTCTTGCGTGCCTGCTGCATCGCCTTCTGGATCGCGACCGGGACCTCGCGGGCCTTGCCGTAGCCGAAGCCGACGCGGCCGTTGCCGTCGCCGACCACGGTCAGCGCCGTGAAGCCGAACTGCCGGCCACCCTTGACGACCTTCGCGACGCGATTGACGGCCACGAGCTTCTCGATGAACTCGTCGCCGGACGCGGCTCTTTCAACTCTCGCCATTGCTGCTCCTTGGGGATTCGCGTCTCGAGGCCGCGCTCAGAACTCGAGGCCGTGTTCGCGGGCCGCCTCGGCCAGGGCCTTGACGCGGCCGTGGTACCTGAAGCCCGAGCGGTCGAAGGCCACCTGCGTGACGCCCTTGGCCTTCGCGCGCTCCGCGATCGCCCTGCCGACCGCACGCGCGGCTTCCACGTTGCCGGTGCCCTTGAGGCCCTCGGCCACGCCCTTCTGAAGGGTCGACGCCGCGACCACGACGCGCGCCTGCGGATCGAAGACCTGCGCGTAGATGTGCTGCGGCGTGCGGTGCACCGACAGGCGCATCACCTTCAGTTCGCGGATCTTGGCCCGGCCGCGTCGGGCACGCTTCAGGCGGCTCAGCTTCTTGTCCATGCGGCACCCTTACTTCTTCTTCGTTTCCTTGAGCTCGATGCGCTCACCGGAATAACGAACACCCTTGCCCTTGTACGGCTCGGGCGAGCGGAACGCCCTCAGCTCGGCGGCGACCTGGCCGACGCGCTGGGGGTCCGAACCTTTCACCACGATCTCGGTCTGCGACGGAGTCTCGATCGTGATGCCCTCCGGCGCCTCGTAGACGACCGGATGCGAGAAGCCGAGCGTGAGGTTCAGGTTGCGGCCCTGCACCTGGGCGCGATAGCCGACGCCCACCAGCTCGAGCTTCTTCTCGTAGCCCTTCGACACGCCGACGACCAGGTTGGCGAGGTGCGCGCGCAGCGATCCGGCGTGCATCAGCGAGTCGCGGTCGCGGTCGGCGACCTCGACGCGCACGCTCTGGCCGTCCTGCACCAGCGCGAGACCCCTGCGCAGCGGCAGCTCGAGCGCGCCCCTGGCGCCCTTCACGGTGACGGTCTCGCCCGTGACGGTGGCGGTCACGCCCTGCGGCAGTGTGATCGGCTTCTTTGCGACTCGTGACATGATGTGAATCCTGCGACCGGCGTGATCAGGACACGATGCACAGCACTTCGCCGCCGTGGCCGGCGGCCCGCGCCTGGCGATCCGTCATGACGCCCCGGGAGGTCGAAATGATGGCGACGCCCATTCCGCCGAGAACGGTCGGCAGGTCGTCCTTGCCCTTGTACACCCGCAGCCCCGGGCGACTCACGCGCTCGAGGCGGTCGATGACCGGCCGGCCCTGGTAGTACTTGAGGCGCACCGTCAGGGTCGCCTTGTCGGCCTGCGACGCCACGCCGAAGTCCTCGATGTAGCCCTCGTCCTTCAGCACCCTGGCCAGCGCGAGCTTGATCCGCGAGGTCGGCATGCCGACCTCGGGCTTGCCCGAGCGCTGCCCGTTGCGGATGCGGGTGAGAAAGTCCGCGATTGGATCCGTCATGCTCATGTCTTGCTCCAGTACGCGGCCTTACCAGCTGGCTTTGCCGAGGCCCGGGATGTCGCCGCGCATCGTCGCCTCGCGCAGCTTGGTGCGGCCGAGACCGAACTTGCGGTACACGCCGCGCGAGCGGCCCGTGATCGCGCAGCGGTTGCGCTGGCGCGAAGCCGACGCGTCGCGCGGCAGCGACTGCAGCCGGCGGCCGGCCTCCTCCCGCTCCGCGTCGGTGGACTTCGGGCTGCGGATGATCTCCTTGAGCTTCGCGCGCTTCGCCGCGTGCTGCTTCACGAGCTTCGCACGACGCTTCTCGCGCTCGATCATGCTGGTCTTCGCCATTGAGCCTGCCCTTACTTGCGGAACGGGAAGTTGAAGGATTCGAGCAACGCCCGCCCTTCCCGGTCGTCGCGTGCGGTGGTGGTGATCGTGATGTCCATGCCCCGGATCGCGTCGATCTTGTCGTAGGCGATCTCGGGGAAGATGATCTGTTCCTTGACGCCGAAGCTGTAGTTGCCCTGGCCGTCGAACGAGCGCGCCGACACGCCGCGGAAGTCGCGGATGCGCGGCATCGCGACGCTCACGAGGCGGTCGAGGAACTCGTACATGCGCTCGCCGCGCAGCGTCACCTTGCAGCCGACGGGAATGCCGGCGCGCAGCTTGAACGACGCGATGGCCTTGCGCGACTTGGTGACGAGGGGCTTCTGGCCGGTGAGAGCCGTCAGGTCGTGCACCGCGCCCTCCATGGCCTTCTTGTCGGCCACGGCTTCGCCCACTCCCATGTTCACGGTGATGCGGGTGATCTTCGGCACCTGCATGGGATTGGCCAACCCGAGGCTCTTCATGAGCTCGGGGACGACCTTCTCCCGGTAATACTGCTTAAGCCTCGCCATGTGAGCCTCTCTCGCCCGGTCAGGCGTCCACGACTTCGTCGTTGGACTTGAAGTAGCGTACGCGCCGGCCGTCGGCCAGGGTGCGGATGCCCACGCGGTCGCCCTGCTTCGCAACCGGGTTCCAGAGCAGGACATTCGAGAGGTGGAGCGACGCTTCCTTCTCGACGATGCCGCCCTGCGTCCCGCGCTGCGGATTCGGGCGCGTGTGGCGCTTGACCATGTTGACGTTCTCGACGAGCACGCGGTCGTTCGCGAGCACCTTGATCACGGTGCCGCGGCGGCCCTTCTCGCGGCCGGTGATGACCACCACCTCGTCGCCCTTGCGGATCTTGTTCATGCCTCGTTCCTCGACCTCGTGCCCGCGGGAGGCTTCAGAGCACTTCCGGGGCGAGCGAGATGATCTTCATGAACTGCGCCGTGCGCAGTTCCCTGGTCACCGGCCCGAAGATGCGCGTGCCGATCGGCTCGAGCTTGTTGGTGAGCAGCACGGCCGCGTTGCCGTCGAAGCGGATCAGCGACCCGTCCGGGCGGCGCACGCCGAAGGCAGTGCGAACCACGACCGCGTCGTACACCTCGCCCTTCTTGACCTTGCCACGCGGAATCGCGTCCTTCACGCTCACCTTGATCACGTCGCCCACGGTGGCGTAGCGGCGCTTCGAGCCGCCGAGCACCTTGATGCACATCAGGCTCTTCGCGCCGCTGTTGTCGGCGGCCTGCAGCATCGTTCGCATCTGGATCATGGTCGGTCTCCTCGCGTGCCGCTCAGGCCTGCCCGGCCCGCTTGACGACCCGCACGAGGCGCCAGGACTTGCGGCTCGACAGGCGGCGGCACTCGGCGATGTCGACGACGTCGCCTTCGCGCGATTCGCCGTTCTCATCGTGCGCGAGGAGCTTCGTCGTGCGCCGGACGTACTTGCCGTACTTCGGGTGCTTGACGAGACGCTCCACGGACACCGCGATCGTTTTCTGCATCTTGCTGCTCACGACCGTGCCGGTCAGGGTGCGCTGGGCACCGCCGGCGGTCGCATCCACGGCCTGCTCGCTCATCGTGTGACACCCTTGTTGGCCGCTGCACGGGCGAGCTCGCCCTGCACGGTCTTCACTCGCGCGATGTTCTGGCGCACCTTTCCGGCCTGGTCAGGCTTCGTGACCTGGCCCGACGCCTGCGCCATGCGCAGGTTGAACTGCTCGCGGCGCAGCTTGAGGAGTTCCTCGCCGAGCTCGCCGGCGCTCTTCTTCCTGAGATCCTTGGCCTTCATCAGCGGACCTGCCGTTTGACGAACAACGTGTCGACCGAGAGCTTCGACGCAGCCAGGCGGAACGCCTCGCGCGCGATGTCCTCGGTGACGCCCTCCATCTCGAAGAGCACCTTGCCCGGCTGCACGCGCGCGACGTAGTACTCGACGTTGCCCTTGCCCGAGCCCATGCGGACCTCGAGCGGCTTCTTGGTGATGGGCACGTCCGGGAAGACGCGGATCCACACCTGGCCGCCGCGCTTCACGTAGCGGGTCATGGCGCGCCGGGCGGCCTCGATCTCGCGCGCGGTCATGCGGGCGCGGCTCACGGCCTTGAGCCCGTAGTCACCGAAGGCGACGGAGCTGCCGCGCTGCGCGAGGCCCGCGTTCCTGCCCTTGTGCTGCTTCCTGAACTTGGTGCGCTTGGGTTGCATCATGGCGATATCTCCGGCTCGCGTTCAGTCGCGCGGCCTCAGGCCGTCTGCTCCTGAACGGGCGCCGCGGCCTCGGCCGGCTCGGCCACGGCCTCCGGCTGGTCGAACACCTCGCCCTTGAAGATCCACACCTTCACGCCGATCACGCCGTAGGTGGTGCGTGCCTCCGCGAGGCCGTAGTCGATCTCGGCGCGGAAGGTGTGCAGCGGGATGCGTCCCTCGCGCGACCACTCGGTGCGCGCGATCTCCGAGCCGTTCAACCGGCCGGATACCCGCACCTTCACGCCGAGCGCGCCGCTGCGCATCGTGTTCATCACCGCGCGCTTCATTGCGCGGCGGAACATCACGCGCCGCTCGATCTGCTGGGCGATGCCCTCGGCCACGAGCTGCGCGTCGACCTCGGGCTTGCGGATCTCGGAGATGTTGAGCCGCACGTCGCCGACGGCCATGCCCATCATCTTCGCGACCTCGAGCCGCAGGCGCTCGATGTCCTCGCCCTTCTTGCCGATCACGACGCCGGGACGCGCGGTGCTGATGGTGATGTTCGCCTTGCGCGCCGCACGCTCGATGTGGATGCGGCTCACCGAGGCCTCGGAGAGCTTCTTCTTCAGGAACTCGCGCACCTGCCAGTCCTGGTGGACGTAGGCGGGGAAGTTGCGCGTGTTCGCGAACCACTTCGACGTCCAGTCGCGCGTGATGCCGAGGCGGATGCCGACCGGATTGACCTTCTGACCCATGGAGCCTGCTCTCCTCAGTCCTTGCGGCCGTCGCCGACGAGGATCGTGATGTGGCTGTTGCGCTTGACGATGCGGTTGCCGCGCCCCTTGGCGCGGGCATGGAACCGCTTGAGCGTCGGCGCCTCGTCGACCTCGATGCGGGCGACCTTCAGCGTATCGATATCCGCATTGTGGTTGTTCTCGGCATTCGCGACTGCCGACTCGAGGACCTTGCGCACGATCTGCGCGCCCTTCTTCGGCGTGAAGCGCAGCGTCGCGAGGGCGCGCCCCACGGGCTGCCCGCGGACCATGTCCGCCACGAGCCGGCACTTCTGCGGCGAGATGCGCGCGTACTTGAGCTTGGCTGCGACCTGCATGGCTTACTCCGCGGCGGCCTTCTTGTCGCCCGAATGACCCTTGAACGTGCGCGTGGGCGCGAATTCGCCGAGCTTGTGTCCGACCATGTTCTCGGAGACGAGCACCGGCACGTGCTGCCTGCCGTTGTGCACCGCGATCGTGAGGCCCACCATGTCCGGCAGGACCATCGAGCGGCGCGACCAGGTCTTGATCGGGCGACGGTCGTTCTTCTCCGAGGCGACCTGCACTTTCTTTGCGAGATGCAGGTCGACGAACGGGCCTTTCTTGACTGAACGGGGCACTTCGAGCTCCTCTGCAGGTTCAGTTGCGGCGCCGGACGATCAGCCCGGCCGTGCGCTTGTTGGTGCGGGTCTTCTTGCCCTTGGTCTTCCAGCCCCAGGGCGAGACCGGGTGCGGGTTGCCCTGGCCGGACTTGCCCTCGCCGCCGCCATGCGGGTGGTCGACCGGGTTCATCACGACGCCGCGCACCGTCGGGCGGATGCCGCGCCAGCGCTTGGCGCCGGCCTTGCCGTAGACGATCAGGTTGTTCTCGTCGTTGCCGACTTCGCCGATCGTGGCGCGGCAGTCGACGTGCACCTTGCGCATCTCGGTCGAGCGCAGCCGCAGCGTGGCATACAGGCCCTCGCGTGCCACGAGCTGGCACGACGCGCCGGCACTGCGCGCAAGCTGTCCGCCGCGACCGGGCTTCAGTTCCACGTTGTGCACCAGCGAGCCGATCGGGATGTTCCTGAGCGGCAGCGCGTTGCCGGCCTTGATGGCCGAGTCGGCGCCGGAGGCGATCGGGTCGCCTGCGCTCGCGCCCTTGGGCGCCAGGATGTAGCGGCGCTCGCCGTCCGCGTAGAGCACCAGCGCGAGATGGGCGCTGCGGTTCGGATCGTACTCGACGCGCTCGATGCGGCCCGGCACGCCGTCCTTGTTGCGCAGGAAGTCCACGGCGCGGTAGCGATGGCGATGGCCACCACCCTTGTGACGCGTCGTGATCCGGCCCTGGTTGTTGCGGGCACCCGTGCGCTTCTGGCTCACGGTCAGCGCAGCGACCGGCCCGCCCTTGTGCAGGCGCGAGCGGTCGGGCTTGACGACGAAGCGACGGCCCGGCGACGTCGGTTTGGTCTTGATGAGTGCCATGCTCTGCCTTCCGTCAGGGTGCCGGGGACGTCACTTCTCGACGCCGGTGAAATCGATGGTCTGGCCCTTGGCGAGACTCACGTAGGCCTTCTTCCAGTCGGATCGCCGGCCCGGCCGGCCGCCGAAGCGCTTGGCCTTGCCGCCCACGTTCACGACGCGCACGGCGTCGACCTCGACCTCGAACATGAGCTCGACCGCCGCCTTGATCTCGGGCTTGGTCGAGTCGCGCCGGACGCGGAACACGATCTGGTTCGCCTTCTCCGCGACACGCGCGCCCTTCTCGGACACGTGCGGCGCGAGCAGCACGGTCATCAATCGCTCCTTGCCGCTCATGCCAGTCTCTCCTCGAGCATGCGCACCGCCCCGACCGTCGCGAGCACGTGCTCGTGAGCAAGGAGGCTCCGCGGGTCGATCGCCGCGACCGGCAGTACTGCCACGCCGGGCAGGTTGCGGGAGGCGAGGTCGAGCTTCTCGTCGTAAGCCTCGACCAGGATCAGGACGTCGCCGACACCGAACTCCTTGAGCTTCGCCGCCAGCAGGCGCGTCTTCGGCGCCTCGAGCGCCAGCGACTCCACCACCACGAGGCGCTCGAGGCGGGCGAGCTCGGACAGCATCGCGCGCATCGCGCCCTGGTACATCTTCCGATTGACCTTCTGCGAGTAGTCGCGCGGCCGCGCCGCGAAGGCCCGGCCGCCGCCGACCCAGATCGGGCTGCGAATGCTGCCCGCGCGGGCCCGGCCGCCGCCCTTCTGCTTCCACGGCTTGATGCCGCCGCCGCGTACTTCGGCGCGGCTCTTCTGCCGCTTGGTTCCCGCGCGGCCGGCCGCCATGTACGCGGTCACGACCTGGTGGACGAGCGCCTCGTTGAAGTCGCGGCCGAAGGCCTTCTCCGAGACCTCCAGGCTGCCTGCGGCTGCCTTGCCACCGACGATCTTGAGCTGCGTGGCCATGGCTTACTTCCTCGCGGCCTTGGTCTTGCGCGCGGCGCGACGCGCGGCCTTCACCGACGGACGCACGACGACCCGGCCACCGGCGGCACCCGGGACGGCGCCACGCACGAGCAGCAGGTTGCGCGCGGCGTCGACCTCGACGATCTTCAGGTTCTCGGTCGTGCGGCGGACGTCGCCCATGTGACCCGACATGCGCTTGCCGGGGAATACGCGGCCCGGTGTCTGGCGCTGGCCGATCGAGCCCGGCGCACGATGGAACACCGACGCGCCGTGAGAGGCCGGACCACCCGCGAAATTGTGGCGCTTCATCGTACCGGCATAGCCCTTGCCGATCGTCGTGCCGCTCACGTCCACGATCTGGCCGGCAGCAAACATGTCGACCCTGAGTTCGGCTCCGGGAGCGAGATCGGCGCCCTCACCCTCGGCGAGGCGGAACTCGACCAGCGCCTCGCCGGGCACGACCTTGGCCTTGGCGTAATGGCCGGCCAGCGGCCGCGTGAGACGCGACGCCTTGCGCTCGCCGAATGCGACCTGCACCGCCCGGTAGCCGCCATCCCCGACGGTCTTCACCTGGGTGACGCGGTTCGGAAGGGCCTCGATCACGGTCACCGGGATCGATTCGCCCGCGTCCGTGAAGACGCGCGTCATGCCGGCCTTGCGGCCAATCAGACCGATCGTCATCGATTCGTCCTCATACACCGCCCCGGCTGCGATTGGCCGGGGCTGAAAAAACTCGCCCGCCTGTCCCAAGAGGGACGTCCCGGCGGGCAGATGCTCGTCAAGGGGGGCTGAGAGGTGCAGGCGGGCGACCCGGCACTGCGCCGCTCGAGCGGTACCGGTCGAACCGGCCAGGCCTCGGCGAGAGAGCCGCTAATTATAGCGACCCGGATGTCTGTTGCAAGCCGCTCAGTTGAGCTTGATCTGCACGTCGACGCCCGTCGGAAGCTCGAGCTTCATCAGCGCGTCGACCGTCTTGTCGGTCGGGTGCAGGATG
>JAGOXN010000155.1 GCA_018059685.1 Steroidobacteraceae bacterium
ACGGTTGCCACAAGGGCGACCATCGCTCCGCCAGGGATGTCGGGAACCTCAAGACGATCACGGCGCAGACCTGCGGCGGCTGCCACGAGCGACAGATGCAGCAGTTCGCATCCGGCAAGCACGCGAAAGCCTGGGAGGCCGCGCAGGCGCTGCCGACGGCGCACGCGCTGCCGATGGCGACGGGCCCGGGCACGAAGGCTTGCGCCAGTTGCCACAAGATCGGCCTCAAGTCGGAAGCGGACATCGGACGGCTCAGGTCGCAGGGGTCCCTGTTCGGACACGCTTCCTGTGACTCCTGCCACACGCGCCACATGTTCTCGGTGAACGAAGCACGCCAGCCGCAGGCCTGCCAGACCTGCCACATGGGCTTCGATCACCCGCAATGGGAGATGTACTCGGCCTCGAAGCACGGCGTGCGCGCGCTCCTCAAGCAGAATGACACGCTGCCCGCGAACACGCCGGCACCCCGCTGCCAGGACTGCCACATGGCGAACGGGGATCACGCCGTACGCGCCCCGTGGGGCTTTTTCGGCGTACGCCTGCCGCTGCCCGACGATCCGCAGTGGCGTGCCGACCAGCTGACGATCATGCAGGCGCTCGGACTGCTCGATGCTGCCGGCGCACCGACCTTGCGGCTCGAGACCGCGCGGGACCTCGACCTGCTCCGCATGTCGGAGCAGGCGTTCGAGGCGGAGCGCGAGCGCATGTTCGAGACCTGCAACACCTGTCATTCCGGCAACTTCGTGCGCGCGGAGTTCGAGCGCGGCGACGACCTCATTCGCGAAGCGGATCGCCTGTTCGCCGCGGCGATCCGCGTGGTCGCGGGCCTGTATACGGACGGCACGCTGCCGAGACCCGCGGGCAGCACGCAGCGCATGCCGGACCTGCTCGCGATGCGGGAGGCGCCCTCACCCATCGAACGGCGACTGTTCGAGATGCATCTCGAGCACCGCCTGCGGGCGATCCAGGGCGCGTTTCATTCCAACCCGGACCATTCGCTCGCCCGGGGATTCAGCCGGCTCGCCGGCGACCTCGCGGACATCGAAGCCATGGCGCGCAACCTGCGCGGTGCGGCCACCAAGACTCAATAACGACACGGTCATTTGCGCCAACGGACCTCTGCGGGCTATCGTGGACTTGAGCCGAGGAACCCGACATGACGATTGTTGAACGCATTACCGTGGATCCCACCGTGATGGGTGGACGACCCTGTATCCGTGGCCAGCGTGTAACGGTCGGCACAATCGTCGGCCTCGTTGCGGCCGGACGCTCGAATACGGAAATCCTCGCGCTGTATCCATACCTCGAGGCGGGCGATGTTCGGGCTGCGCTCGAGTACGCCGCCTGGCGCGTCGATGAACTGGAGCGTCCTTTCACCACCCGCACGGCGTGAAGCTCCTTCTCGACATGAATATCCCGCCTTCGTTGGCGGAACGACTGGAATCGGCCGGGCATCAAGCCGTTCATTGGTCTCAAGTGGGCGACCCTCGCGCCTCGGACACGAAAGTGCTCGAGTGGGCGCGAGCAAACCACTTCGTACTGATCACGCACGATCTCGACTTCGGAGCACTGCTTGCGGCCGGAGGTGATCTGACTCCGAGCGTGTTTCAGCTTCGCACTGGGGACCTTGGCCCGGACGCGTTTGCTCCGATGCTGATTGAGGCCCTGGACCAGGTGCGCGACGCCCTGGAGGTCGGTTCCTTGGTCACGGTCAGCCCTGCCGAAGCCCGAATCCGTATCCTGCCGTTGAAAAGAGAGTAATCACGGATGAGCACCGCAGCCTGATTGCGGATGGCCTCGAGTCCGTCGATACGTTCTCGAATTGTGGCCCGGCCCAAACCATCGGGCCGCATGACCTCGCTCAGGCCGCGTTCTGCAATGGGCGTGCGCGCTCGATCCGCTCACGCTCCTTGGGCGTGTTCATCACCTCCCAAAGATCGCTGCGCCGCTGCACATTGAGCCAGAAGTCCGCGCTATTGCCGAACACACGGGCCAGGATCAGCGCCGTCGCCGCCGTCACGTTCCTGCGGTTGCCGCAGAGTTCGTTGACGTGCTTGCGCTGAACGCCCATTGCCTCGGCGAGCGCGCCCTGCGTCAGCCCCATCGGCTGCATGAACTCTTCGGTGAGTATCTCGCCGACAGTCGCCGGCTTGCGCTTGGTAGTCAGCATGGTTGCCTCGCTTTCATCGGTAGCTGTGATCGTCCAGATAGATCCCGTCCGCCTCGCCGCGCTCGCCATTCCAGCGGAAGATCAACCGCCATTGCTGGTTGACGCGGATGGAATGGAATCCAGCCAGCCTGCCGCGCAACTTCTCGAAGTGATTGCCGGGCGGTACGCGCAAGTCCCGATCGGTCACGGCGTCATCAATCATCTGGAGTCTTCTGAACAACCGGGCTTCGAGATCGGACGGGATGTTGCGGGAACGGACATCATCCACGAAGAAGGCCCGCAACCAGGCATCCCGAAAGCCAGCGATCATCGGTTCACTCCAGCAATGGGCGTATGTACCACACTATGACTCTTTTCGCAATTGAGGACGGCTCAGGCGTCGGGGCCGAACAGTCCATCGAACAGGTCGCCGAACCATCGCTCGCACACCTCGATCTCGGCTTCTGTGACGGGAACGGGGTCTGGCCAGCCGTCGGTGACGGTCCATGTGCTGAGGTCGTGCTTGGGCGGCCTGCCGACGAACGGACACGGATAGCTCAGCAATTCCTCGTGCTTATCTCGAGTTGGCCCCGGGGAGTGACCCTGTCAGCGCCCGGGACCGCGACGCGGCGTCCGGGCGGCGACCAGACCGATCGCCGTCCCCGGGAATGTCGCGAGCAGCGTCGAGTCCATGGTCACGAGCTTGACTCCATGGCTGATGGCGAGCGCCACGAACTCGCAGTCGTACTCCGAGCAGTCACTGTCGCGAACCAACTCGAGCACGCGGATTCACGCCCCGAAATGCAGTACCCTGTCCCGACACGGTCGTATGCCTGGCGCAGAAACCAGCACCTGAACCGAGGGGAAATCACATGCGTATCGGCGTGCCGAAGGAAATCAAGGTCCACGAGTATCGCGTCGGGCTCGTCCCGGCCGCTGCCCGCGAACTGGTCGAGGCGGGCCATGAGGTCCTCGTCGAGACCAGGGCCGCGAGCGGCATCGGGTTCGCGGACGCCGACTACCAGCGCGTGGGCGCCTCGATCGCCGCCTCGCCCGAGGAGGTCTTCGCGAAGAGCGACATGATCGTCAAGGTCAAGGAGCCGCAGCCCCAGGAATGCGCGAGGCTGCGCGCCGGGCAGGTCCTGTTCACCTACCTGCACCTGGCCGCCGACAAGGAGCAGACCGAGGCGCTGCGCAGGTCGGGCGCCACCTGCATCGCCTATGAGACGGTCACCGCGCCAGACGGCACGCTGCCGCTCCTCACTCCGATGAGCGAAGTGGCCGGGCGCATGTCGGTGCAGGTCGGTGCCTACTGCCTGCAGAAGGCCAACGGCGGCCGCGGCATCCTGCTCGGCGGCGTACCCGGTGTCGCGGCCGCCAAGGTCGTGGTGCTCGGCGGCGGTGTCGCGGGCACCAATGCGGTCGAGATGGCCGTGGGACTGCGCGCCGACGTCACGGTCGTCGATCGCTCGGTCAGGCGCCTGCGCGAACTGTCGACGGTGTTCGGCTCGTCACTGCGCACGGAGTACTCGACACAGGAGCACGTCGACGCGCTCGTGATCGATGCGGACCTCGTCATCGGCGCCGTGCTGATCGCGGGAGCCGCTTCGCCCAAGCTCGTGACGCGCGACATGGTGCGGCGGATGAAGGCGGGCTCCGTACTGGTCGACATCTCGATCGACCAGGGCGGCTGCTTCGAGACCAGCCGCCCGACGACCCACGCCGATCCGACCTACGTCATCGACGACGTCATCCACTACTGCGTGACGAACATGCCGGGCGCCGTGCCGCGCACGTCCACGTTCGCGCTCAACAACGCCACCCTGCCCTTCGCCCGCAAGCTCGCGGGGCTCGGCTGGAAAGCCGCGCTCGCGGCGGACCCGCACCTCGCGAATGGCCTGAACGTGCACGCGGGACACGTGACGAA
Organism: Steroidobacteraceae bacterium; assembly: GCA_018059685.1. Taxonomy (GTDB): domain Bacteria; phylum Pseudomonadota; class Gammaproteobacteria; order Steroidobacterales; family Steroidobacteraceae; genus RPQJ01. The sequence continues at coordinate 4,077 of JAGOXN010000155.1, forward strand.
CGACGCGGTGGCGCGCGACCTCGGGTTGCCGTACGAGCCGGCCGCGAAATTCCTGGAATAGCGAACGCCAGGAAACGCCCGCGACCGGCCGCGCAGGCTCAGGGCGCTCCGGGATTCAGCCTCGTGTCCAGCACCAACCGGTCCTGGCCCAGCATTGCGTACATTCCAGTCGCGCGTTCGGGCCGAAACACCACATTCCAGCTGCGTTTGGATACGACGCTGGGCAGCGTGACGAATGGATGGGCGTCGAGGAGCGCCGCCCCGAATTCCTGCTGACCCGCGCTCGGGATGCCCGAGTGAAGCCAGGCGGGATTCGGAACGTCTCCTGGCAGGACGACCTTCACATGGGCAGGACCCATGATCGTCAGGCTGGTCAGCATGAATGGCTGGGTGTCCAGAACGTGAAATCCGCGGTGGACCGCGGATTCGAGAATGGTCGTTGCCGGGTCGAAGCTGCAGTACACCGCCTTGACACCTTTGGGGCTCCAGCGGCCGCCCATGCGCTCCGCACCGATGCCGCTGTCCCATGCCGGCGCATGGGCGGCCGCATCGAGGCGCCAGGCCACGACGCGCGTCCTTGGGGCCAGTGGCCCAGGCAATGGAGCCATTTCCAGACTCAGGTGTAGACCCCGTACTCGAGACGGCCCAGGAAGTCGTGCACCAGTTCTGCGCCTTGCACGGTCCGCATCAGGTCGATCGGTTTCTGCCCATCCAGACCCATGGCGGGCCTCGCCATCCAGAGTTCAGCTTCTACCTTGCCGCCGAAAATCTCCGTGGCTTTGGCCAACGTCTCGGCGAAGAGCCAGGTCTTGCTGGCCAGGTCTGCCGGCATCCGCTTGCCTGGCGCCTCGCCTTGGCGGCGCAGCGTTCGAGCACTGATCCCCAGTGTCTTTGCAATGTCGTCTTCCCCGAGCTCCTGCATCTGCTCGACCAGGAAGAGGAGCGACGCATAAGGTATGCCGCGGACGATGGCGGAATGAACGTCCGATCGGCTGGCAAGTCGACGGTGCCAGAACCTCTTTCCGCCCAGGAAGTTGCGGGACAACCGATAGACCCGCTGCTCGCGCTCGACGAAATCCGTCAGTCCCGCAGCCGCCACGCGACTCGTCACCTCCCGGACGCCCGAGTCCGGCGGGGTCACGGCAGCGACAGGCCCTCGTTGAGCTCGGCGAGCAGCGTCTTCGGATTTCACGGCAGTATCGGGCGGGAAGTCTTGTGACAAGTGTCCGCCACGGATGGCCACATGTCAATTCTGCCACGGCTGCCACGGCGCATGAGCCGGGACCCGGCACGCCTGCCGCTCGCGATCACCTGAATCCCGGCACCGCGGGCTTCGTGAGCGGCTGTGGAGACACGTTTCTCGACGCCGTCGGGTATTCCGCCGAGCGCCGGCTCGAGCGTAAGCTGGTCACGAACTGCGAAGCGACGATCGGCCTGGCGCGGATGCGACTGCGCAAGTGATCTCCCGCAAGCCGGCACGAGCCTGGTGCAGCGACGCACCCGATACCAATCCTGACCACCCGCCGAGGGACGATGAGTATCGAGCACATTTCCATCGAGCGCAGCGGCGCCGTCGCCACCCTGTGGCTGGATCGCCCGGACAAGCTCAATGCCCTGGATCGACCCATGTGGAGCGCCATCCCGGCAGCCGTCGCCGGACTCGACGCGGACCCCGAAGTACGGACCATCGTGCTCGCCGGGCGTGGCAAGGGCTTCTGCGCGGGCATCGACCTGCTCGACCACGCGCCTCACATCGGCACCGGCGGTTCGCTCTCGGGGCGCGGCGAGTCGGCCGTCGGCAGGCGGCAGGCGCTCTACGAGGACATCCGCCGCTACCAGCTCGCGGCGAGCTGCTTCGCGAACACCCGCAAGCCCGTCATCGCGGCGGTGCACGGCGTCTGCCTGGGCGCGGGCATGGACCTGATCACGGCCTGCGACATCCGGCTCGCCTCGGCGGATGCCACGTTCTCGGTACGCGAGACGAAGGTCGCGATGGTCGCCGACATCGGTACGCTGCAGCGCCTGCCACGGCTCGTCGGCGACGGCGTGGCGCGCGAGCTCGTCTTCACCGGCTGCGACATCGACGCGGCGCGCGCGCGGGAGATCGGGCTCGTGAACGAGATCCTGCCGGATCAGGCCGGGCTCATGGCACGTGCGCAGGCAATGGCGCAGGAGATCGCCGCGAACTCACCGCTCGCGGTGCAGGGGTCGAAGCAGGTGCTCGGCTTCGCGAGTCGCCGCGAGGTCGAGGCGAGTCTCGACTACGTCGCGCTGTGGAACGCGGCGTTCCTGCACTCCGAGGACCTCGGCGAGGCGCTCGCGGCCTTCACGCAACGGCGGAAGCCGGAGTTTCGCGGGCAATAGCGGCGCGTTTGTGGCGAGCGGGTCCGCAGGACTCGCGGCTCGCGGCTCGCGGCCAGCGTGGACGG
>JAGOXN010000156.1 GCA_018059685.1 Steroidobacteraceae bacterium
TCACCTGCCACTGCGGGTCTCCGGGCTGCAGCACCGTCTGGGTGGGCCGGCAGTACGTTCCATTCCACGTCGTGTCGACCTGTCGAGTCTGTTGCGTGCCGCCGGTCATCGTGTGCGAACGGGTTTCCTGTGTCGATGCAGGCCGCCCGACACACCAATTGCCACCAGCCGTGTCCGTGAACAATGTCGGGTGATAGACACGCTCCGTCCAGATTCCGCCGCCGTGCTGCCCGTTGGCCGTGGCACCTTCCGTCGTGGTGCGGGTGGAGTCATATCGGGTACCCGTGTTCGCATCGACCAGATTGTCGGTGACGACCGTGCGCAGGAGCGCCCCGTTGTACGGGCCGCCGGCCTCACGGTCGCGCCGCGTCGTCCGACTCACGTAGGGGAGCCGGCGTGTCTCCCAGCCCGACCCGTACGGGTGCGAGGCGTAGATCGTGTCCTCCTCCGTGACCACCGTACCGCTCGGTTCCTGGGTCCGTCGTGCGTTGGTGATCGCGCCGATGAACGGGAAGTCCTGGCGATAGCTGCGCCGAGCGGCCGTGCCATCACGGCTGTCGATCCACGAACGATACGCGAATCCGAGAAATCCCCGCCCCTGCAGGTCGATCCGGGCGCCCTGGTAATAGAAGCTCTGCAGATTGAAGGTCCCGCCAATGCCGTTGCTGGCGTTGACGTTCGCCACGACATACAACGGGCCCTGATACTCCTGCGTCGGGTAGGTCGCGGTCGACTCGCGCGTGTAGTAAACGTAGTTCGAAAGCGAGGCGTAGGTGAAGTTGAGCGCGTTGCCGAACCCGTCCGTGGCCCCGAGCAACAAGTCCGGCCACGGACCTGCGTGACTGCGGTAGCGCCAGGTGCCGCCGCTCGAGTACGCGAGGTCATGCAACCCATCCCCGTTGTGATCCGTGACGCTCGTGACGGTGGATCCCGCACTCGACAGGCCCGTGCTGACGGCCGGGGCCAGCGTCTCGCCGGTCGAGCGCATCAGGTGCCACGTTCCGCTCGCCGTGTGCGGCAGCAGCACGTCGTCGTATCCATCGCCGTCCCAATCGAGAACCACCCAGCCCGCGCCGTACGGAAGGATGCTGCCGGCATTTGCTTCGCTGGCAAAGCTGGTGCCGCGGCTGAACCGGTAGCGCAACGTGCCGGAGCTGTCGTAGTACAGGATGTCGCTCTTGCCGTCGCCGTTGAAGTCGCCGAAGTATGGCGCCGAGGCCGCGTCGGCTGACCAGCTTCCGAACGTCGAACCGCCCTGGCAGACGACCATGATGGTGTAGACGTAGTTGTAGCCCGCAGCCTCGGCTTGGGAATCGGCCTCCGCATTGGATTCGGCGTCAGCGTCGGTCTCTGTCTGCTCCGGCGGCGCGAGTGTGTTGGAGAACCGCAGGGTGTGCCGATACACCAGATCCGCCCGCCCGTCACCATTGAAGTCGGGCGCGCGCGACGGCATACGATTCGCCCAACTGTTGAACAGGCCGCTGGAAATCACTTCGTCCACCGGCAGCGGCCCGACCAGCGTCTGCACGGTGCCCGAAAAGCCGCCGCTCGCGAGACGCAGTCGATACCGGATGGCATCCCCTCCCGCGTAGCCGACCAGGTCGGCCCAGAGGAGGTCCTGCAGCCCGTCACCATCCAGGTCGAGTGCGCGGGCGTTCGTGCCCGTCCCCGTGGTCGTGGCGGGCGCGCCGGTGTTGACGGGCGCCGCCAGACCCGACGGCGATCCGAGCAATACCCACCAGGTGCCGCCTGAATACGGCACCAGCAGGTCGCCCCGGCCGTTCGCGTCGTAGTCGATCGCAATGGCGCCGGTGAAATTGGTGTTGACGATGCCGGTGCTGAAGGGCGTGTCGTAGCCGCCTGAAGCGTTGGCGAACATCACCATCCAGGTGCCACCACCGGACGTCGTGCTCGACGAATAGACGAGATCTTCGCGACCGTCGCCGTTCACGTCGAGCGGCCAGGCATAGCCTGCCGTCGGAACGGCCGCGCTGGTGCCCAATTCCGCATTCAGGCCCGAGCTTCCGTTCTGGTAGGTGAACAGCGTGGGCGCCAGACAGTCGGCACCTGCGCACTCCTGGACGGAGGCGAGCCGGCTGCGGCTGGTGGAGGACAGCGCACCTTCGTACGTAAGGGTGTAACTGCGCACCGCAGTCGCATCCTGCGAAACGACCACACTGGCGAGCCGCGTAATTTCCTTGACGAGACTTCCGGCGATGTAGCCGCTGTCGATCTCGCTGGAGGGCTTCGTCTGGTAGTTGAACTTGATCTCGTACGCGGCAGCAACACCCTGTCCGGGATTGCCACCGTACGTGACGCTGTCGATGCGGTAGCTGCCGTTGGTCGTATCCTCGATGTAATTGAGTGTCATCTCGTTCCCGGCGCGGTCGCGAGTCTTGCTCAGTGCCCACGCACGGGCCGTGCTTTGCCCGAGCGACTCGATACGCGAGGTGGCGCTGTTGCCGTACTCGTCGATGCGCCCGTCCTTGCGTTCGACGACGAAGTACGCGGGGCCGTTCCCAGCGGTTCCGTACGCCCGGATCCGGGCAAAGGTCTCGACTTCCGTGCGGTATTCCGAGCCCGCGGCCCCGTAGGTACCCGAGAAGAGACGCAGCTTGTTGCCGTCGAGGCAGAAACGATCGAGTGCGTCGTTTCGCACGTCGCGTGCGAGGCCGTCCTGAGCCCATTGACTGCCGCAGCGGCGCTTGATTCACATGCGAGGTAGAGCCCAAGCAGGCCAAAGGCCCGCAGCGCACGATCGATCGGCATGGCGCCCCCTTTCTTCTTATTGTTGATTTCTGACCGGCGCGGCTCGTCAAGTGCCCGAATGTGGTCCAAGTAGACCACGAGATTCAGCGACACTCAATGTCCGGCGATTACGGTCGGGCGACGCAAAGCCGCGAGGCACCCCGGCCCGGGCTTCTCGCAAACAGGACGCTTTGGCTGAGTACTGTGAGGTGTTAGACGGCCTGCTACCCGACCCCGTGTTCGCGGAACCACGCGAGGCACTGCTGCCACGCGTCGCGCGCCACTTCCGGTCGGTAGCTCGGCCGGTAGTCCGCGTTGAAACCATGCGGCGCGTCCGGGAACACCACGATCCTCGACGGCTGCTGCGCGGCCGCGAGGGCGGCACGCATCTTTTCCACGTCCGCGAGCGGGATCCCCTGGTCCTGTCCGCCGTAGAGACCGAGCACCGGTGCATGCAGTGACGCAGCGACGTCCAGCGGGTACTTCGGCTGCAACTCGGTGGCCTCGCCGACCAGCCGGCCGTACCACGCCACGCCGGCCCGGAGTTGCGCATTGTGGGCCGCGTACAGCCAAACGATGCGCCCGCCCCAGCAGAAACCGGTGACGCCCACGCGCTTCGCATCGCCGGCTCCGGTCCTGTCGGCCCACGCGACCGCGGCGTCGAGGTCGGACATCACCTGCGCATCGGGCACCTTCGAGACGACCTGCGCGAAGATCTCCCGATAGTCGGTGTACTGCGAGACGTCGCCCTGGCGCGCATAGAGCTCGGGCGCGATGGCGAGATAGCCCGCCTTCGCGAAGCGACGGCAGACGTCCCTGATGTGTTCGTGCACGCCGAAGATCTCCTGCACGACCAGCACGACGGGGAACGGGCCGCCGCTCGCGGGCATGGCCCGATAGGCGGGAATCTCGCCGTCCGGGACCGGCAGCTTGAACTCGCCGGCGGTAAGCCCCTCGCTGTCCGTCGTCACGAGGGTGTCGGCCCGCACGGGCCGCGTCGCCGCGGCGAAGCCCACCGCGAGCGAAGTCATGATCACGTGCCGGCGCGTGAGACTCTGTCGGCCAAGGAGTGAATCGAGTTCGGGTCCCGTCCAACGGTCGTGCATGGCATCCTCCTGCATTCGCGGCGTGTACTGATTCCGTCGTGCCCGGCGTTCATCCCGGGCGCTTCTCAGCGAGGTTCGACCCCCGGCTGATAGGGTACGGTCTCTGCGCTGACGGCGGCCGCCACCTCCGGCGCCACTGTGTACTTCGTGAATTCCACGGGCATCCGTCGCGCCTTGCCCGTGTGCAGGTCGATGCAGACGTAATGGATCAGCGCGCGCACCAGCGTCTGCCCGTCCGACTTGCGCCGGACCTGGAAGCGCCGGTCGATGCGCAGCCGCCCGTCGTTCAGGACCGGCCAGGTCGCAACCTGGATCTCGTCGCCCTCGTAGGCCGCGCCGAGGTAGTTCACCTGCGTGCGCCAGACCGCCATGCCGCGATCGAGTCGCCGGCACAGCTCCGGCGGGATGCCGCGCTCGGTCGAATGCGCCCAGGCGCAGTCGTCCATCCAGGCGACGTAGACGACGTTGTTGACGTGCCCGTAGCCGTCGATCTCCGCGTGATGCGCGACGCGCTCGTGGATGAAGGGTGACGGCAGGTCCCACGCCATGATCAGGCCTCACCGAGCAGCGATTCGAGGGTCCGGTCCTTGTCCGCCCAGATGCCACCGAGCCACGTCTTGAATCGCTCGCGGAACGCGGGGTCTCCCGCGTAGTCGCCCGCCGCGATCCAGGCCTCGATGGCGCGGCGGCGCAGATCGACGATCACCGTGCTCACCCGGCCGCAGCACAGGTCCCAGAGACTTGGCGTGCCGCTCGTGTAGACGATCGTGACATCGAGCATCGAGTGCAGCGTGCCGCCCATGGCGGAGAGCACGAACGAGACGCCGCCGGGCCGGGGCGGCAGCAGGTTGCGGTAGGGCGAGTCGAGCGCCGCGTGCTTCTGCGGCGTGTAGCGCGTCCCCTCGACGAAGTTCATCACCGAGGTCGGGATGACGCGGAACTTCCCGCAGGCACGGCGCGTGACCTCGAGGTCCTTGCCGCGATGCTCGGGATGTTTCTCCAGGTAAGCCGGGGAGTATCGCCGCATGAAGGGGAAATCGAGCGCCCACCAGGCAACGCCGAGGAACGGCACCCAGATGAGCTGCTGTTTCAGGAAGAACTTGAGGAACGGGATGCGGCGGTTGAAGACGGCCTGCAGGACGAGGATGTCGACCCAGGAGCGATGGTTGGAGACGACGAGGTACCAGTCGCGCGTCGAAAGACCCTCGAAGCCGCGGGTGTCGAGCGGCAGCGCGCCCATCGCGCGGAACAGCGCGTTGTTGGTCCCGATCCAGCCCTCGGCGAGCGCCGTCATCGCGCGGCTGGCCCACTTCCGCGAGGCAGGAACCGGCACGAAGAACTTGAGGAGTGCGACGGTGAAGAGCACGAGGCACCACGCGATGACGTTCACGGTCAACAGCGAGATGGTGAACAAGCCCTTGAGCGTCGAGCCGCTGCGCTGCTGCACAAGTTAGTATCCGCAATCCGGGGACGTCGATTATGCCCCGGTTACGAGCGAAACCCAGCCCACGGAGCGCGCGATGACGATCGAACTGACCGCCCACGAAGCACGGGTCATCGGCTGCCTGGTCGAGAAGCAGACCGCCACGCCCGACCAGTACCCCCTGTCGCTCAACGCGCTCACGAATGCGTGCAACCAGAAGAGCAATCGCGATCCGGTGCTGGCGCTCGAGGAGCGTGAGGTGCAGGCGGTCGTGGACGGACTGGTCCGGCGACAGCTCGTTCTCGAGAAATCGGGCTTCGGCAGCCGCGTGCCGAAATTCCAGCACCTCTTCTGCAACACCCAGTTCGGGTCGCTCAGGTTCTCGCCGCAGGGGACCGCGATCGTCTGCGAGCTGCTGCTGCGCGGCCCGCAGACCCCGGGGGAGCTGCGTACGCACGCCGCGCGACTCGCGCCGCTGCGCGACGTGAGCGAGGTGGAACGCGAGCTCGAGGACCTCATGACCCGGCCGGACGGCCCCTTCGTCGCGCGTCTCGCCCGCGAGCCCGGGCGGCGCGAGTCCCGCTACATGCATCTCTTCAGCGGCGAGGCGCCGCCACAGGCCGCGAGCGAGCACCTCGCGCCGCAGTCCGAGCCGGGCCCGGACTCCGCGCTGGTCGCGGAGCGGATTGCCGCCCTGGAAGCTGCCGTCGAGGAATTGCGCCGGGAGATCGAGAAACTCCAGGAAAGGGCTTGACCGGGGCGGGGGCCCGGCGTCGGACATCTCACGTGCGCGGTCTTCGCTCAGGCATCCGGCACTGCTGCACGAATCTCGAGCGATCACTCAGGCCGTGGTGCGGCAGGCCTTACGACCGTCCCGCTGCAACCTCCCGCTCCCTTCGCGCGCGCATCAGCAGCGAATCGATGGCCATGCCGTAGTCCATGCGCTCGCCGCGCCAGTGGGTTGCGGCGGTCTGCGCGTCGATGCGCAGCCCCCGGCGCTCGTGCTCGGCGACGAGCTGCCGCCAGTCGCCGAGCGGCCGGGAATGCCCCGGTGCACAGGACTCGAGCGCATCGCCCGAGCGTCGGATGAAACGCCACGCCCCGTCGTCGAGGCGCTCGATGCGGATCCCGCCTTCGTGCACCGCGCGATGGTGGAAACGGCACAGCGAGACGAGATTCGAGAGCTTCGTCTCCCCGCCCTCGGCCCAGTGCCGGATGTGGTGGC
>JAGOXN010000157.1 GCA_018059685.1 Steroidobacteraceae bacterium
GCGCAGCGCCGCGTGCAGCAGGTGCGTCGCCGAATGATTGAGGCGCGTCGCCTGGCGCCACGCAGTGTCGACGGCCGCATCCACGGTCTCCCCGACACGAAGTGCGCCGCTCTCGACCGTGCCGACGTGCACGTGAACCTTGCCCGCCTTGCGCGTATCCGCGACGACGAAGCGCGCAGCGGCCGTCGCGAGAACGCCACGGTCGCCGACCTGTCCACCGCTCTCCGCATAGAAGGGCGTCGCGTCGAGCACGACCTGCCCCTCCTCGCCCGCTCTCAGTTCCTGCACCCGCCCATCGTTGTGCAGAAGCGCCACGATGCGACCGTGCCCGCGCTCGGTCTCGTACCCCGTGAACGCCGTCTCGCCCTCGACCTGCACGCCTCCGCGCAGGTCCACGCCGAACCGGCTCGCGGCGCGCGCACGGGAGCGCTGCCCGTCCATGGCCGCCTCGAAACCCTCGCTGTCGATCTCGAGGCCACGTTCGCGTGCGATGTCGCTGGTGAGGTCGACCGGGAATCCGAACGTGTCATACAGGCGGAACACGGTCTCGCCCGGGATGCGCTTGCCGGAGAGCCCGGCGATGGCGCCGTCCAGGAGGGCCATGCCCTGCGCCAGTGTCTCGGCGAAGCGCTCCTCTTCCTGCCGCAGCACCCGCTCGATCTGCACACGCTGCGAACGCAGCTCCGGGTATGCCTCGCCCATCGTCGCGTCGAGCGTGGCCACGATGCGGTGGAAGAACGACTCGCGCTGGCCGAGCATGAATCCATGACGGATCGCGCGCCGCATGATGCGCCGCAGGACGTAGCCACGACCCTCGTTCGAGGGCAGGACGCCGTCCGCGACGAGGAACGAGCACGCGCGAATGTGGTCGGCGATGACGCGCAGCGAACTCGACCGCAGGTCGGTCGCGCCCGTCACCTCAGCGGCGGTCCGGATCAGTTCCCTGAAGAGGTCGATGTCGTAATTGCTGTGCACGCCCTGCATCACGGCCGCGATGCGCTCGAGACCCATGCCGGTGTCCACCGAGGGCCTGGGCAGCGGCGTCATCGTGCCGTCGGACGCCCGGTCGTACTGCATGAACACGAGGTTCCAGATCTCGACGTAGCGGTCACCGTCCTCGTTCGGCGAGCCCGGCGGCCCGCCTTCGATGCCCGCACCGTGGTCGTAGAAGATCTCGGTGCATGGCCCGCAGGGGCCCGTGTCCCCCATGGCCCAGAAGTTCGACTTCATGCCCATCCGGGTGAACTGACCCGGGTCGACGCCGATCTCCTTCAACCAGATTTCCGCGGCGCCGTCGTCCTCCTCGTACACCGTGACCCATAGCCGTTCCGCCGGGATGCCGAGCGTGCCGGTGACGAATTCCCACGCGTAGCGGATCGCCTCGCGCTTGAAGTAATCGCCGAAGCTGAAATTGCCGAGCATCTCGAAGAAGGTGTGATGGCGCGCCGTGTAGCCGACGTTCTCGAGGTCGTTGTGCTTGCCGCCGGCGCGCACGCAGCGCTGCGAGCTCGCCGCGCGCGTGTACGGGCGCGTGTCCTTGCCGAGGAACACGTCCTTGAACTGCACCATGCCGGCGTTGGTGAAGAGCAGCGTCGGGTCGTTGCCGGGCACGAGCGGGCTCGAGGGCACGACCGTGTGGCCGTGCCGCCCGAAGAAACCGAGAAACGCGGCGCGCAGCTCGGCGCTGCTCATCCGCACGGAAGGTTCACGCACTTTGCTCATGATTCGATGTCGTCGCCGGGGCCGAGTGCGGCCCGGATCTGCTCGGTCGAAAAACCGCGATATTGGAGGAACCGCGCCTGCCTTGCACGTTCGCGGTAGTCGCCGGGCGGCGACACCCCGAACTTCCTGCGGCGCGCTTCGCGCGCATGCGCCATCCAGTCCTCGCCGGCCGTGTCTATCGCAACATCGATCTCGTCATCGGCCACCCCGCGCTGGCGCAGCTCCGCCCGGATCCGCGCGGGTCCGTGCCCGCGTCCCGCATGCTGGCGGACGAACTGCTCGACGAAGCGCGATTCACTGAGCAGGTGCCCGGCGGCAAGGGCCTCGACGACCGATGCCACGAGGTCGGCCGGATGGCCGCGCTTCAGCAGTCGCTGGACCAGTTCCCGGCGCGCGAACTCGCGGCCGGCGAGCAGCGCGAGCGCGGCGCTGCGAACCGAGCGCTCGTCCGCCTCGACCGGCTCCCGCTCAGGCTTCCTCGGTCGCCTCACCCTTGGCCGCCTCGCCGCGGCGCGCCGGCAGCAGCTTCGCCCTGAGCGCCTCCTCGATCTCGCGGGCCGTCTCCGGACGCTGCTGCAGGAAGGTACGCACGTTGTCCTTGCCCTGGCCGATGCGCTCGCCCTTGTAGCTGTACCACGAGCCCGACTTCTCGACGAGGTTGTGCAGCACGCCGAGCTCGATGATCTCGCCTTCGCGGGAGATGCCGGCGCCGTACATGATCTCGAACTCGGCCTCGCGGAACGGCGGCGCGACCTTGTTCTTCACGACCTTGACGCGTGTCTGGTTGCCCACGACCTCGTCGCCGACCTTGATCGCGCCGATGCGACGGATGTCGAGGCGCACGGAGGCGTAGAACTTGAGCGCATTGCCGCCGGTGGTGGTCTCGGGGTTGCCGAACATCACGCCGATCTTCATGCGGATCTGGTTGATGAATACGACGATGGTGTTCGAGCGCTTGATGTTGCCGGTGAGCTTGCGCAGCGCCTGCGACATGAGGCGCGCCTGCAGGCCCACCTGCATCTCGCCCATCTCGCCCTCGATCTCCGCCTTGGGCGTGAGCGCGGCCACCGAGTCGACCACGACGATGTCGACCGCGCCGGAGCGGACCAGCATGTCCGTGATCTCGAGCGCCTGCTCGCCCGTGTCCGGCTGCGAGACGAGCAGCTCGTTCACGTTCACGCCGAGCTTCCCGGCATAGGCCGGGTCGAGCGCGTGCTCGGCATCGACGAACGCCGCCGTGCCGCCGCGGCGCTGCGTCTCGGCGATGGCCGTGAGCGCGAGCGTGGTCTTGCCCGAGGACTCGGGCCCGTAGATCTCGACGACGCGACCCTTCGGCAGGCCGCCGACACCGAGCGCGATGTCGAGACCGAGGGAACCGGTCGAGACCGTCTCGACGTCGTAGCTCGCGCTCGCATCGCCGAGGCGCATGACGGAGCCCTTGCCGAACTGCTTCTCGATCTGGCCCAGCGCTGCAGCCAGTGCCTTCTTGCGGTTGTCTTCCATGGATTGCTCGCGGAGCCGCTCAGGCTCGGTCAGGGATGGGGGAAATGCGGGAAAGGCGCGCATTATTCCACAGGGGGCAATCCTGCGCAGGGCGAAAAACTGATGGAAATCAACAGATTCGCGCGGCTCGATCAGCCCGCGAGCGGCCAGTGCAGGAGCGGCACGTAGCGCGACCCGGTGCGGTCCGTCAGTGACTCGACGAGGGCGAACTCCCGCGCGGGCCAGCACAATGGCTCGAACGGCGGCACTGCGACCGGGCGCACGACCTTGCGTGCCAGCGTGAGATGCGCACGGAACGGGCGTCGCTCGCAGTCGAAGGCCTGCCGCGCGAGTTCGTGCCGCAGGCGGCGCACGAACTCGTCGAGTGCCGGCGGATTCGTGCGCGCCACCAGGCACAGGACCGCAGGCCGCCGCCAGTGCTCCACTGCATCCAGCGAGATCTCGAACGGGGCTCCGCCGACGCAGGCCGCGGCCTCGACCGCGGCATCGATTCGCGGTCCCGCGACCGACCCCAGGAACTCGAGCGTCACATGCCACTGATCGGGACGCTGCGGCCGTCCCACGCCATCGGGCTGCAGGGCCCGGATGCGCGGCTCGAGCGACGATCGCAGCGCAGCGTCGGGCCAGAGCGCGAAGAAGAGCCGCTTGAGGCGCGCGTCCGCGTTCATGCCGCGAGCAGGCCCGCAATCGCGCGGTCGACGGCAAGTTGCCTCACGGTCGCCCGCTCACCCGCGAAATGCTCGCAGGCGACCCGTACGTCGATCGCCCCGTGAATGCGGGTCGCCCACGCGAACCAGACCGTGCCGACCGGCTTGTCGGGCATTCCGCCATCGGGACCCGCGATGCCGCTCACGGCCACGGCCACGTCGCCGCCCAGTCGCTCGAGCGCACCGACGGCCATCTCGCGTACCACAGCCTCACTGACCGCACCGTGTCGCGACAGCGTATCCGGCCGCACGCCGAGCAGGCTGGTCTTGAGCTCGTTGCCATAGACGACCGCCCCGCCGCGGAACCAGCGCGAGCTGCCTGGCAGATCCGTGCAGGCCTTGGCAATCCACCCGCCGGTGCAGGACTCGGCCGTCACGAGTTCGCGGCCGGTGGCGCGCAGCCGCCCGGCCACATCGGCTATCATTCGCCCCCGGTCCGGCGCAGCTGCTTCGTCCACGAGCCGATTCTAGCGGGCTGCGGGTGGCAGGAGGGGATGCCGGGCCCCATCACCGTTTGAACAACTCGACCAAGGCAGGTTCACACATATGAGGTTAGGCACTCTGGCGCTGGTGCTCGTACTGGCCGCCGCGCCCGTGGTTTCCTTTGCACAAGGCACCAGCGTCAAGGCGGACGAACAGATCATCCTGAAGCAGATCATGGCGGACAAGAAGTCCGTGTACGCGAAGAACCTCGACCTCACGGCCGGCGAGAGCGCGGCCTTCTGGCCGATCTACGACGAGTACGAGGCGAAGGTCAAGAAGCTCGACGATCGCTTCCTCGCCAACCTGAACACGTTTGCCGAGAAGTACGACACGCTGTCCGAGGACGCCGCGGCCGGCATACTCAAGGAGAAGATGGCCATCGAGAAGGAGCGCGCGGCGCTCAAGCAGGCCTACACGAAGAAGTTCGCGAAGGCGCTGCCGCCGAAGAAGGCACTGCGCTACGCGCAGCTCGAGACGCGCATCGAAAACATGATCCGGCGCGACGTCTACGGGCTCATCCCGCTCGCGAACTGATTCCAGGCCACAGGATTCGAGGACGACCCAGATGAAGAAATTCCTGATCACGCTGTCGGCCATGGCGGCGCTCGGCGCGGCCGGCGCCGCGTTCGCCCAGACCAGCAGCACGCAGGACGACACCGAGGTACTCATCGGCCAGATCCAGGCCGACAAGCGCGCCGTCGTGCTGAAGACGCTCGAGCTGTCCGATGCCCAGGTCGCGGCGTTCACGCCGATCTACGACGAGTACCAGCGCGAGAACAAGGCGCTCCTCGGACGCGGCTCGGACCTCGTGAACAAGTTCGCGGCGAACTTTGGCTCGATGACCGACGACGCGGCGAAAGCCATCCTGAAGGACTGGTTCAAGCTGCGCGACGACCGCGTTGCCCTGATGCGGAAGTACGCGAAGAAGTTCCAGCGCGTACTGCCGGCGACCAAGGTGCTGCAGTGGGTGCAGGTCGAGAACAAGCTCAACCTGATTCTCGACGTGCAGGCAGCCCGGATCATCCCGATCGCGCAGTGAGGAGTGCAGGACCATGCCTACCGTCACATCGAGGACCGTCGCCGCCGTCGCAGCCGCATGCATCGGACTCGCTGGCTGTGCCAGCGGGCCGGACGTGCGCGGCGACTATGACAAGGCCGCCGATTTCGGCAAGTACCGCACCTACGGCTTCATGGAGCACTCGGGCACCGACGCCGGTGACGCGCGGTCGCTCGCGACCCAGGCGCTGCAGGCAGCGGCCGCGCGCGAAATGGAGTCTCGCGGCTACACGAAGTCCGACACGCCCGACCTCGTGATCAACTTCAAGGGCAGGCTCGAGGAGAAGACCGACATCCAGTCGACGCCAGCGCCTTATTACGGCCCGACGTGGGGCTATCGCGGCTACTACGGCGCCCCGTGGGGCGGCTACGGCGGCACGGAAGTCACGACGCGCCATTACAAGGTCGGCACGATCGTCATGGACATCGTGGACCGCGGGCAGCGCCAGGTCGTCTACCAGGGCGGCGTGGAAGGGGTCATCACGAAGGAAATGCTCCAGAACCGTCAGGCGACACTCACCGCGGCGGTCGGGCATATCTATTCGAAGTATCCCTTCGTCGCCGGCCAGTCGGCCCCGGTGCCATTGGCCGACGGGAAGAAGTGAGGCGAATGGCCGGACGGGCCGGCCTCGTCATGGAATGACGGGTACATCCGTCGACCGGCAGGGTCGCCGGAACCGCGTCCATGCGACCCGGCCGGCATCGAGCAGGAGTTCGCCTGTGCAGTCCTCTGCCGCGACTGATCGCGGCAAGCCATGAGCGCTGCGGAAATTCACGGCCACACGCCGATGATGCAGCAGTACCTGCGCATCAAGGCGCAGTACCCGGACGTCCTGCTGTTCTACCGGATGGGGGATTTCTACGAGCTCTTCTACGAGGACGCACGGCGCGCGGCCCGCCTCCTCGACATCACGCTCACCGCACGCGGCCAGTCGGCCGGCGAGCCGATCCCGATGGCGGGCGTGCCCGTGCAGACGCTCGACAACTACCTCGCCCGCGCGGTCCGCAAGGGCGA
>JAGOXN010000158.1 GCA_018059685.1 Steroidobacteraceae bacterium
CGCCGCTGACGAGCAAGGCAATCGCAAGCGCTCGTGCGACCGGGATGAGGGGCTTCATGCGTAATTCTCCACCCGCGTTTGCACGGGATTTCATTTCCTGCAGCACGCACGACTTCCCGGCGGGCGCGTCGCCGCGAACCCAGGAACTCATGATCTCCCCACCCTTTCCCACGAATCTAGCACAGCAGCCGCCGTCCGGAGCATTGGGTGCCCAACAACCGGCGTACGGCTGCAAGCCGCTGGACGAACATCCGACCGCCCTGCGGCATACCGGCCATGATCCAGCCAGCGCGCACCAGTAGTGGGCGTGTGAATCAGTTTGCGCACCAGTATGGTGCGATCTGCGGGCGCTGTATCTGCAGACCGGCCATGTACGTCCTGAGGTTGCGCCGTCACGGTGCGATGGCATACTAAATGCATTCTGCTGGGTCTCATTCATGCCCCTCGAGGTCCGCCGCGGCGAGCGACCCGAGACGCCCCACATTCGCTGCATCCGCCAGGAGATCCCATGACGACCGCTGCCGACGTGCTCAAGCTGATCAAGGACAAGGAGGTCAAATTCGTCGACCTCCGCTTCACCGACACCAAGGGCAAGGAGCAGCACGTCACCGTGCCCACCCGCGTCGTGGACGATGCGTTCTTCGAGGACGGCAAGGGTTTCGACGGCTCGTCGATCGCCGGATGGAAGGGCATCCAGGAGTCCGACATGATCCTGATGCCGGATCCCTCGACCGCGGTCATCGATCCGTTCTACGAGGAAACGACCCTCGACCTGCGTTGTGACATCGTCGAGCCGTCGACCATGCAGGGCTACGAGCGCGACCCGCGCTCGCTCGCCAAGCGCGCCGAGGCCTACCTCAAGTCCACCGGCATCGCCGACGCTTCGGTGTGGGGCCCGGAAAACGAGTTCTTCATCTTCGACAGCATCCGCCACGGCAACTCCATGAACGGCAGCTTCTACGAGGTGGATTCGCTGCAGGGCGCCTGGAACACCGGGCGCGCCGTCGACGGCGGGAATCTCGGTCATCGCCCCGGGATCAAGGGCGGCTATTTCCCGGTACCGCCGGTCGACGCATACCAGGACCTGCGCACGGCGATGTGCCAGGCGATGGAAGAGATGGGACTCAAGGTGGAGGTGCACCATGCCGAGGTCGCCACGGGCGGCCAGGCGGAAATCAACGTCGCGGCGAATACCCTCACCCGGAAGGCCGACGAGGTGCAGATCCTCAAGTACGCCATCCACAATGTCGCCGCGAGCTACGGCAAGACGGCGACCTTCATGCCGAAGCCGCTGGTGGGCGACAACGGCAATGGCATGCACGTCAACCAGTCACTGGCGAAAGACGGCAAGAACCTGTTCGCCGGCGACAAGTACGGCGGACTGTCCGAAATCGCCCTCTTCTACATCGGCGGCATCATCAAGCATGCCAAGGCACTGAACGCGATCTGCAACGCGAGCACTAACAGCTACAAGCGCCTCGTGCCCGGCTTCGAAGCGCCGGTGATGCTCGCGTACTCCGCGCGCAACCGCTCCGCGTCGATCCGCATTCCACACGTGATCAACCCGAAGGGACGCCGCATCGAGGTGCGTTTCCCGGATTCGACGGCGAATCCGTACCTGTGCTTCTCCGCCATGCTCCTGGCCGGCCTCGACGGCGTCAGGAACAAGATCCGCCCGGGCGATCCGGCGGACAAGGATCTCTATGACCTCGAGCCCGAGGAAGCGAAGAACATCCCGACCGTGTGCCACGCGCTCGACATGGCGCTCGAGGCGCTCGACAAGGACCGCGGCTTCCTCAAGGAAGGCGGCGTCTTCACCGACGACGTGATCGACGCGTACATCGGACTCAAGATGCAGGAGGTAACGAGGCTCCGCATGTCGACGCACCCGGTGGAGTTCGAGCTCTACTACAGCGTCTGACGGGTGCGCGACCCCGGTGAACCGGGCGACCGCGCGCCGCCCGGCGCCCCGGGGCGACTCCCTTGACGGACTTCGCGGATCGCGACCCGTGACTTTGTCAGCACTCGCCCCAGCGGCTATGCTCGCAGCCCATGAAGACACCCGTGCTGCTGCTGGGATGCATGATCGCGCTTTCGGGCCACGCCCAGGATTCGAAGCGCGAGTTCTGGAAATGGCGCGATGCGAACGGTGTCACACATTACTCCGATCGTCCCGTGCCCGGAGCGACGCGGGTGGTGGTCGCGGGGGTGCAGCGACCGGCCACGCCCCCAGCGACGGCGCCGGCCCGTGCATCGGCGACGCGGCCCGCGCCGGCGGAGACCGTCACCTATCGATCACTCGAGATCTGGCAGCCGGAGAACGGCGAGTCCTTCTTCGGCGCGGATGCGACGGTGAACATCCGGATGCGCAGCGACCCGGAGCTCGCGCCGGGACACAACCTGCGCCTCTATGTCGACGGCCGCCTGCAGCAGGGCGCGACGAACTCCCTCGAATACTCGCTCGCGAACCTCGACCGCGGCGCGCACTCGGCCACGGCGGTCATC
The DNA here is from genome assembly GCA_018059685.1 of Steroidobacteraceae bacterium. GTDB lineage: Bacteria > Pseudomonadota > Gammaproteobacteria > Steroidobacterales > Steroidobacteraceae > RPQJ01. Next base: position 2,506 of record JAGOXN010000158.1, read on the forward strand.
AGCGATGCGCGCGGCAACGAACTCATCCGCAGCGAGCCGCGCGTCTTTCACATCCGGCAGCCGTCCATCGTCCCGCCGGCCAACGTCGGCCCGGGTGTGCGGCCGCCGGCGCCGACGCCTCGACGCGGCGGCTAGCAACGACGTCTGACCGGCGCCCGTCGCGCCCGGCCGGGGCGTGACGTGGCGGCCGAACTGCGCAGCGTTTCCCGACCCGCGGACGCGGAGATCGCCCAGCTCATCGACGGGCTCGCGACGAGCGTGCTGTGGCTCGATGCCGGTGGCTCCCTGCTGCACCTCAATGAGCCCGCCGAGGGCCTGCTCGGCATCAGTCGCAACCTCGCTGCGGGCCGCTCGATACGGGAACTGCTCAAGGCCAACATCGAGCTCGAGGGCGTCATCAGCCGTGCCCGTGGCGCCGGCACGCAGTACTCGCAGCGCGAACTCCCGTTCGCAGCGGGACCCGGTGCGGCGCTCCGCACGCTCGACGTGACCGTCACGCCATTCGACTCGCCCGGCCGTCCAGGCGGCGTGCTGGTGGAACTCGCCGACGTCACCCAGCACCAGCGCATCCTGCGGGAAAATGCCCTGATCGCGCAGATGGGCGGCAGCCGCGCCATGGTTCGGCAGCTCGCCCACGAGATCAAGAATCCACTCGGCGGCCTGCGGGGCGCCGCGCAGCTTCTCGAACGGCAGCTCAAGGATGCGGCGCTCCACGAATACACGAAGGTGATCATCAGCGAGGCCGACCGGCTCGCGGCCCTCGTCGACGCGCTGCTCGGTCCGGGCCAGCCGCCGCGCAAGGAGCCCGTCAATATCCACGAGCTCGTACAGCACGTCGGGCACCTGCTCGCGGGCGAAGCGCCGACCGGCGTGGTGATCGAGCGCGATTACGACCCGAGCCTGCCGCGCCTGCGCCTCGACCGCAACCAGGTCATCCAGGCGTTGCTCAACCTCGGGCGCAACGCAATCCAGGCCGTTGGCGCGCGCGGCCGCATCGTGCTGCGTACGCGGGCGCTCACCAACGCGAGCATCGGCAGTCGCCGCTATCGCATCGTGGCCAGCATCCAGGTGGAGGACGACGGGCCCGGCGTGCCGTCAGAACTCGAGGACACGGTCTTCTATCCACTCGTGACCGGACGCAAGGGCGGTACCGGGCTCGGCCTCGCCGTGGCGCAGGATCTCGTCGGCCGGCACGACGGCCTGATCGAATTCGAGAGTCGTCCCGGCCGCACCGTATTCACCATCCTGCTGCCGTTCGACAACCATGAGTCACACGAAGCCGCTTGACGTCTGGGTCGTCGACGACGACGCGTCGATTCGCTGGGTGTTCGAGCGCGCGCTCGAGCAGGGCGGCATGCACGCCACGGCTTTCGAGGACGCGGACGCGGTGCTCGCGGCGTTGCGGCGCGAGGAACCGGACGTCCTCGTGACCGACATCCGCATGGCCGGACGCAGCGGCCTCGATCTGCTGGAGGAGATCCGCAACAAGCGGCCGCGCCTGCCCGTGATCGTGATGACGGCCCACTCCGACCTCGAGAGTGCCGTCGCCGCCTACCGGGGCGGCGCCTTCGAGTACCTGCCGAAGCCCTTCGACATCGACCAGGCGCTCGAACTCGTGCGCCGTGCGGCCGCCCAGGGCGAGCGCACCGAGACCTCCGCCGCCGAGTCGCGCCGGATTCCGGAGATGCTGGGACACGCCCCGGCGATGCAGGACATGTTCCGTGCGATCGGGCGGCTGTCGCGCTCGAGCATGACCGTGCTCATCACCGGCGAATCGGGCACCGGCAAGGAACTCGTCGCGCGCGCATTGCACCGGCACAGCCCTCGGGCCACGAAGCCGTTCATCGCGCTCAACACCTCGGCGTTCACGGCCGACCTGCTGGAATCCGAACTCTTCGGCCACGAGAAGGGCGCGTTCACCGGCGCCACCGAGCTGCGTCGCGGCCGCTTCGAGCAGGCGGACGGCGGCACGCTGTTCCTCGACGAGATCGGCGACATGTCGCCGCAGCTGCAGACCCGCCTGCTGCGCGTGCTCGCCGAGGGCGAGTTTTACCGCGTGGGCGGCCAGTTGCCGGTCAAGGTGGACGTGCGCGTGATCGCGGCGACGCACCAGGAGCTCGAGGCGCGCGTGAAGGACGGGCTCTTCCGCGAGGACCTGCTGCATCGCCTCAACGTGATACGCATCGAGGTGCCGCCGCTGCGCCAGCGCCGCGAGGACATCCCGGAGCTGCTGCACCACTACCTCGATGTCGCCGCGATCGAACTCGGCGTCGCCCCGAAGGTCTTGACCACGGATGCGGAGGCAACGCTGCAGGCATTCGACTGGCCGGGCAACGTCCGGCAACTCGTCAACGCCTGTCGACGCCTCACGGTGCTCGCAGCCGGTCGGGAGATCATGCATTCGGACATCCCGGCCGACCTTGGCGGCGGTGCGGTGCAGGCAGCGATGGGTCCCGGCGGCGTCGGGTGGTCGCAGGCGCTCGCGAGCTGGGCCCAGGCACGCTTCGCGGCCGGCGGTGCGCCGCTCCTCGACGATGCGATGCCGGAGTTCGAACGCACGGTGATCCGGGAGGCGCTCAAGGCCACGCGCGGCGGGCGGCAGGAAGCCGCGAAGCTGCTCGGCTGGGGTCGCAACACCCTCACCCGCAAGCTCAAGGAACTCGGGATGGAGGACGCCTGAGCGTCCCGAACGCTCCTTCCTGCCGCCGCGACTGCCATTGAGCAACCGCCGCCGGCGACGTCGTCGTCTCAGCAGGTGCCGGCCGCCAGTGTCTTCTTCGGTGCATCCAGCGTGCCCACCAGCTCGCGCACGCTCGCCATGCCGTTCGCGGCGAGATACTCCGCGATACCCGAGTTGATCCTGCCGCACACCAGCGGGTCGTAGAACAGGGCCGTGCCGATACCGACCGTCGTTGCGCCGGCGATGATGAATTCGAGCGCATCCTGCGCCGTCAGGATGCCGCCCTGGCCGATGATCGGAATCCCGAGCGGGCGTGCAACCTTCGCCACCTGCATCACCTTGAGCAGCGCGATCGGCTTGATCGCCGGGCCCGAGAGGCCGCCCTGCACGTTGCCGATCACGGGCTGTCGTGTCTTCACGTCGATCGCCATGCCCATGATCGTGTTGATCACGGCGAGTCCGTCGCTGCCCGCCTCGATGCAGCGGCGCGCGTTGTCCTGGATGTCGGTCTGATTGGGCGAGAGCTTGGTGATCAGCGGCTTCCGCGTCACCGCGCGGCAGGCGGCCACGACGCGCGCCGACATCTCCGGCACGTTGCCGAACTGCACGCCGCCTTCCTTGATGTTCGGGCAGGAGATGTTGATCTCGATCGCGTCGATGGCGGAGTCGTCGAAGCGCCGCGTCGTTTCGACGTAGTCCTCGATCGTCGAGCCGCAGACATTGGCGATGAATCGCGTCTCGGTGAAGTCGAGCGTCGGCAGTATCTCGTCCACGACCTTGTCGACACCGGGGTTCTGCAGGCCGATGGCGTTCAGCATGCCCATCGGCGTCTCGTAGACGCGGTGCGGCGGATTCCCGAGCCGCGGCTCGCGTGTCGTGCCCTTGAGCACGATGGCGCCGACCTGCGCGTTCGAGAACCCCGCGACCCGCGTGTACTCCTCGCCGAAGCCGACGCAGCCCGAGAGCAGCACGATCGGCGAGGCGAGTTGGAGGCCGCAGAAATCGACGGCGAGCGATGTCGGGAGGGGGGCGGGTGCCATGGACATGGGCCGCCAGTGTAAGGGATTGGAGCGACCAATCGGTCTCGGCGCCGCGCCGCGCCGCGGGTCGCGACTGCGGCTGGTCAGCCGGTGATGAATCGCTCGAGCTGCGTGATCGTTTCCTGCTGTTCCTCGATGACGGCGCGCACGAGGTCGCCGATCGAGATCACGCCGACCATCCTGCCCTCCTCGATGACCGGGAGGTGCCGGATGCGCTG
>JAGOXN010000159.1 GCA_018059685.1 Steroidobacteraceae bacterium
CCTCGCCGGACGCGAGGCGGTGCAGCAGCGCGGTCACGATGCCGAAGGCCAGCTGACCGGCGGCGTGCATCGCACCGGCACCGGTGTAGACGGGCGGCTGTCCCGGCTGCGGCAGGATCGGCATCGCTCCCGTGCGCGCGGCCGCCAGCTCGTCGATGGCCGGCAGGTCGCTGTCCGGACCGACCGGGCCGAATCCCGAGAGTCGTGCGAACACGATGTCCGGCCGCGCCGCGCAGGCGGCTGCGTAGTCGAGCCCGATGCCAGCCAGCTCCGCGCGCGGCCAGTCGGTCACGATCACGTCTGCCTTCGCGATCAGCCCCGCGAGGACCTCGCGGCCCTGCCCGGAAGCGGGGTTGACCGCGACGGAGAGCTTGTTGCGGTGGACGAGGTCGGCCTCGTGGTTCCAGCGGCCCGTCGCCTCCACAGGTGGTGCAGGCAGGAGGTCGAGACGCAGCACACGCGCGCCGAAATCGCCAAGGAAGGCGGCCGAAAGCGAGGCGCAGAACTGGCGCGTCAGATCGAGGACCGTGATGTCATTCAGGACCTGGCCCATCGGCTTGCCTCGCTGGTTCGATTGCGTCCACCGCCGGTGCGGCAACCTGCCGCAGCGCCCGGGTAATCATGGCAACAGCCGGTCATTTCCGCCATCCTGCATCCGGACTACGGTGACGCGCCCACCGCGCCCGTCACGCCTGCGGATCAGGAGCGCTTCGCGGCCACCTGGCGCGATTTCCGGGCCGCGCGACGGCGCAGCATCTCGGGCCGATCGGCTGCCACGCCAGCCGCAATCAGCGCGTCGATGTCCGCGTCGCCGTAGCCGAGGTCCGCGAGCAGCTCCCGCGTGTGCTCGCCGTGCATCGGCGGGTGCCGTTCGACGCGGCACGGCGTGCCGTAGAAGCGGATCGGCACGCCCGTCACGTCGAGCGGGCCGAGCGAGGGATGCTCGAGCCGGACGATCATCTGGTTGTGCCGGATCTGCGGATCCTTGACCACGTCGGCCACGTCATTGATCGGTGCACAGAGCACGTCCGCCGCAATCAGGCGCTGCACCAGTTCCTCGCGATCGAACTGGCGCGTGCGTTCCGACATGACGCGGTCGAGTTCGTCGTGGTTGGCGAGCCTCGAGCCAATGTCGTGGAAGCGCGGGTCGGTATCCCAGTCCGCGCCAAGGGCCCGGCAGACGTTGCCGAAGAACTTCTCGCTCGGCGTCGTGATGATCACGTGCCGCCCGTCCTGCGTCGGGTAGACGCCGGAGGGCGCGAAATACTGGCTGCGGTTGCCCGTGCGCCGCGGAGGTTCGCCCGTGGCGAGGTAGCTGCCGATGGAACTCGCCTGCGCGTGCATCAGCGCATCGAGCAGCGACACCTCGATGCGCTGCCCCTGGCCCGTTCGGTCGCGCACGCGCAGCGCCGCGAGCGCAGCGTTACTCACGAGCAGCGAGGTGATGACGTCGACGGCCGGGAAACCGGTCCGCACCGGACCACCGTCGGGTTCGCCATTGAGCCCGAGTACGCCGCAGTAACCCTGTGTCAGGAAGTCGATGCCCGGACGCCCGGCATACGGACCGTCGGGCCCGAAGGCCGTGACGCCGATCCAGACGACATCGGGGCGATGCGCCTTCACCTGCTCGTAGTTGAGACCGAGCTTGCTGAGCGCGGGCTCGCGGACGTTGGTGATCAGCACGTCGGCCGTCGCGGCGAGGCGCGCAAACACCTGCTGCCCCTGCGGGAGCTGCATGTCGATCACGACATCGCGCTTGCTGCGGTTCAGGCTCAGGAAGGGCCCGCACTCGCCGTCACGCATCGCGCCCAGGCGGCGACTGTCGTCGCCGAGGTGCGATTCGACCTTGACGACGTCGGCACCCAGGTCACCCAGGAGGGTGGCCCCGTAGGGACCCGCGAGCATGGTCGACACGTCGAGAACACGGATGCCGTCGAGCGGCTTGCCGGGCGGGTTTGCTTGGGACACGTGACAGCTCCGGGCGGTTCGTGATCAGGTGCCGCGGAAAACCGGCTTGCGTTTTTCGAGGAACGCCATCGTGCCTTCCTTGGCATCGGCCGTGGACGCGACCGCGACCCCGTAATGCCCCTCGAAGTCCAGCATCTGCTCGAGATCGTGCTGCAGCGACATGTGGATCAGGCGCCGTGCCATTTCCACGGCAGTGCTGGCCTTGGCGGCAATGGTCCTGGCGTACTCGATCGCGGCCGCGAGACTCGTGCCTTCCGGCACGAGCTCGTCGATGAGGCCAAGCTCCAGGCACTCCTGCGCCTTGAACACCTTGGCAGTCTCGGCAATCATCAGGGCCTTCGGAAGACCCACGACCCGCGGCAGGAAGTACGCCAGGCCACAGTCGGGCGCCACGCCGATGTTGGTGAAGATGGCGCTCATCTTCGTCGTCGTGTCGCCGAAGCGGCGATCGCAGGCGAGCGCATAGGCGAGCCCCGCGCCGACCGCGTGACCGTGGATCGCGGCGATCACGGGCTTGTCGACCGCGATGAGCTGGCGGGCCACGTCGAAGAAGTGGCCGCCCGGCGACTTGCGCTGCCAGCGCGGGATCGGCCGCGATGCGTCCGAAGTACCGGGCATCGCATGCTCGCCTTCCCCCGAGATGAACTCCACGTCACCGCCGGCGCAGAAGGCGCGGCCCGCGCCCGTCAGCACGATGACGCGGACCGCGTCATCGAAGCGCAGCCGGTAAAGCAGCCCCGCCAGCTCCTCGGCCAGCTGCCAGCTGACGGCGTTGAGCTTGTCGGGTCGGTTCAGGGTGATGATCCCGACATGGTCTTCGAGCGCGTAGCGCAGGGTCTTGAGATCGTCGGTCATGGGGGTACTCGCGGTGTAGCCGGGTGACGGGTGGTGCAGGCGCTCAGTAAATGACCTGGCGCTGCACGAGGTCTCGGTAGCGTTCCTCGCTCAGCCCGAGGACTTCGCGAAACGCATGATCGTTGTCCTGGCCGATCGCCGGTCCGGGCCGCACGACGGGCCGGGTGCGACTCATCTTCACGTAGGCTCCGTAGATCGTCTCGCGAAACCCGAGCGGATGCTCGACCTCGACGAAGGTCTCGCGCGCCGCGTAGTGCGGGTCCACGAGCAGGTCGCCCACGTTCAGAACCGGTGCCGCCGCGACGCCATGCTGCTGCAGCCGATCGGCGAGAGCGCGATCATCGTGCTGCGCCGTCCACTCGGCGAGGCGCGCATGCAGCGCGTCGATGTTGGCGATGCGCCCTGCCATGGTGGCGAACGGTTCGCCCTGCGCCCAGTCCGGGGCGCCCATGGCGGCCACCAGCCCCGCCCATTCCGCCTCGGTGTGAACGGCGATACTGATCCAGCGGTCATCGCCGCGGCATGGAAACACCGAGTGCGGCGCGGCGAGGCCAAGCGGATGTTCGTTGCCTTTCGGCCCGCCGACCCGCCCGTTCAGGACGTAATCCATGTAGGCAGGGCCGACGATCTGCATGACGGCTTCCTGCTGTGAAAAATCGACGTGCTGGCCCTGGCCGGTATTGCGGCGGTGATTCAGCGCGCTCACGACGGCAAAGGCCCCGAAGATGCCGGCGAAGGGATCGGAGAACGCGTTCTCGAACGGAACCGGAGCGCCGCCCTTGTAGCCCACCAGGCTGTCGAGACCCGTCACCGACGTGAGGCTCAATCCATAGGTTCGGACGTGTTCGAGCGGCCCGTAGAGGCCGGCGGCCGGCATCGAGCAGAGGATGATGTCCGCCTTCGCCTCGCGCAACTGCGGGTAGCCCAGGCCGAGCCGCTCCATCACGCCCGGGCCGAAGTTCTCGATGACGACGTCGGAGTGCGCGACGAGCTCGAGTGCGAGATCCCTCGCTTCCTGCTCTTTCAGGTTCAGCGAGACCGAACCATTTCCCGCCCAGCAGGCGTGATTGGAAAGGCTGCGATTGGGATCGACTTTGCCCTCCGCGAACGGCGGCAGCTTGCGCGTCATGTCGACGCGCTCACGCGACTCGACCTTGAGCACCTCGGCACCAAGAAATGCGAGCGTCTGTCCCGTCACGGGTCCCGCCCAGACCCAGCCGAAATTCACGACCCGGATGCCCGCGAGCGGCAGCTTCCTGTCGGTTGCGGCGGATCCCTGACTCGCCTGGCCCACGGCGCTCAAAGGACACCTCCGGCCCGCAGGGCCGCAACTTCGGCGGCCGGCAGGCGGAGCAGCCCGCCATAGATCTCGTCATTGTGCTGGCCGAGACGGGGCGCCGGGCGGGACGGACCGCCGGGGCTGGCCGGCAGCTTGAACGGCGCACCGAGGTTGCGGATGCGCCCGAGGTCCGGGTGCTCGATGTCTACGAAGTAGTCGCGCGCCTTCAGGTGCGGCTGCTCCGCCGCCTCCTCGATGGTGAAGATCGCGGTAATCGGGCAGCCCGCGGCCTGGCATTTCTCCATGATCTCCATCTTGTCGTGCTGGGCCGTCCACTCCTGGATGAAGCTGTACATGATGTCGGCGTTCTGGGCCCGCACGTACATGTCGTTGAATATGTCCAGGCTCGCCCATTCCGGGTTACCCATGACCCTGCACAACCCTTCCCATTGGCCGCGCTCGAGCGCGAGCATCCACACGTGGCCGTCCCTGCACGACACGATCGTCGCAGGCGCGCCGAGCGGCATCCCGACGCCGGTGCGCTTGTCGAAGCGGCCTTCCTGCGCGACGAGGCCGATGTTCTGTCCACCGACGAATGATGCCGCGATCGCCTCGGCGCAGGACACGTCGACCTGCTGGCCACCGCCCGCGAGATTGCGGCCATACACGGCCGCGAGACCCCAGGCGGCCCCGGTCACTGCACCATAGTAATCGGCGGAAAAAGTGCCGTGCTCGAGCGGCATCTCCGCAGGCCGCCCGCAATAGCGCGAACTGGCGCCGGAGAGGTGGAACGCATTCAGGTCGTAGCCGTTCCAGCCGCTGTAAGGACCCGTCTGGCCGAACGGCGTAATCGAGATCACGACCAGGTCGGGGTTGATCTCCTGCAATTGCGGGTACGTGAGGCGCCACGCGCGCATCTGCTGCGGCAGGTTGTTCTCGACCAGTACGTCGGCCCAGCGCAGCAGGCGGGAGAACAGTTCACGCCCGGCCGCGACCGAGACGTCGCAGGTCACGCCGCGCTTGTTGGTGTTGTTGACGAAATAGAGCCCGCTCTTCTCGCGATGGGGCACGTCGCCCGGGAACGGTCCGGCCATGCGGGCGGCATCACCCTGGGGCGGCTCCACCTTGATCACGTCGGCGCCGAAGTCACTGAACAGCTTCGCGCAGTACGGCGCGGACACCATCTGCCCGAAATCCAGCACCTTGATCCCGGACAGCGCACCGGCGCCGGACGTCCCTGGCTCGGTCGCAATGTCGGCCGGGCTGCTGTTCATTGATTCCTGCTTCCTTGCCGTGGGTGTCGGTCGATGCCTGGCAGGTGCCGTGAGGCTCAGCCTGCGAATGGATCCGGAATGGTACGGGGCAGACCGCGATCGAGCACGTCCGCGGCAACGAGTCCCTCGAGATAGCGCGGGTCCCACCAGTTCAGCTGCAGCTGCTTGGCGCGACGGTAGAAGAGCTGGATGTCGTAGTCGAGCGTGAAGCCGATGCCGCCGTGCACCTGCTGGGCCATGGCCGTGACGTCGCGGAACACCTTGCAGGCGTACAGTTTCGCCATGGGGGCCAGCCGCCGGATGTCGCGCCCGTTTGCATGCGCCCATGCCGCCTCGTAGACCAGCGTCTTGGCACCCTCCACGGTGGGTGCAGCATCCGCCATGTAATGCGCGAGCGCCTGGAACGCGCCGATCGGCTTGCCGAACTGCTCGCGATCCTTGGAGTACTGCACGGTGATCGCGAGGGCACGCTCCGCACCGCCTGCGGCATAGGCGCCGAGCAGGATGATCGCTTCGTGCATGGCGTCGGACCAGTGCTGCCAGCCGCTGCGTTCTGCACCGAGGCGCCGTGACTCCGGCACGACGACCCCGTCGAACGTGACGCGGTACTGCGTGTCGGAGGCCATGGACTTCTGTTGCTCGAGCGTCACGCCCTTGGCGCTGGCGTCGACCACGAACAGGTCGACGTCCCCGGCCTGCGGGCCGGTGCGGGCCAGGACGAGCAGCTGCTGCGCCGCCTTGGCGCAGAAAACGTGGCGCTTGACGCCCCGCAGGCTGTAACCACCCTGCACACGACTGGCCGCAAGTTGCACGCCCTCCGGGCCGTAGCCGTGATCGGGCTCGAGCCACGCCGGCACGACGATCGACTCCCCGCTGCCGATGGCCGGCAGGAACTCCTTCTGCTGCGCCTCGCTGCCCGCCCGTCGGATCGCCAGCACGCTGATCACGGCGCTCGAGAAGTGCGGTCCCGGCACCAGCGCGCGGCCGAACTCCTCGTAGATCACCGCGCAATCGAGCATGTTGAGACC
>JAGOXN010000160.1:0-3939 GCA_018059685.1 Steroidobacteraceae bacterium
CACGCACCGCAGGCCCTCGATGAGCTCCTCGTGCGGATTTACCGGGATCGCCCGCCGACCGTTCTGCTGATAGCAGCGCAGCACCTTGTTGCCGTACTTTTGGCGCCGCGACGAGGCGCCCACGACACCATAGGCCTCCGACCGCAGGAAGCGCTCGATGCGCTCGAGAGCACCCGTCATCGTGAATCCTCCTCGTGTCGGCGTGGCGTCATGCGCCGATCATAGCCGGCAGTCGAGACCGAGAGTCATGCAAGGGTCGGTGCGGCCGTACCGGCAGAAGCCTCACCCGAACCGTTCGCTATACTGCGCGGCCTCGCCGGATTTCCCGCTCCAGAAAACGATGGCCAAGACGGCAGCGTCGCCCCCCGCCACCTTCCAGGACCTGATCCTGGCCCTCCAGCGCTACTGGGCCGAGCGCGGTTGCGTGATCCTGCAGCCCTATGACATGGAGGTCGGAGCCGGGACCTTCCACACTGCGACGTTCCTGCGGGCCGTCGGTCCGGAACCGTGGAGCGCCGCGTACGTGCAGCCGTCCCGGCGGCCGACGGATGGCCGCTACGGCGACAATCCGTTCCGGCTGCAGCATTACTACCAGTATCAGGTCGTCATCAAGCCCTCGCCGCACGACATCATCGAGATGTATCTCGGTTCGCTGCGCGCACTGGGCCTCGATCCCCTGGTACACGACATCCGGTTTGTCGAGGACAACTGGGAATCGCCGACGCTCGGCGCCTGGGGGCTCGGCTGGGAAGTCTGGCTGAACGGCATGGAGGTCACGCAGTTCACCTACTTCCAGCAGGTGGGCGGCCTCGACTGCCGGCCGGTGATGGGCGAGATCACCTACGGCCTCGAGCGCCTCGCGATGTACCTGCAGGGCGTCGAGAGCATCTTCGACATCGTGTGGACCGACGGTCCGCTGGGTCGGGTCACCTACGGGGACGTGTACCACCAGAACGAAGTCGAGCAATCGAAATTCAACTTCGAGCTTGCGGACGTCGACGAGCTCTTCCGCCAGTTCGACGCTTTCGAGCGCGAGTGCCAGCGGCTGCTCGAAGCCGGCGTGCCGCTGCCCGCGTACGAGCGCATGCTCAAGACCTCGCACACGTTCAACCTGCTCGATGCACGCAAGGCGATCTCGGTCACCGAGCGCCAGCGTTACATCCTTCGCGTGCGCGCGCTCGCCCGCGGCGTGGCCGAGGCCTACTACGCCAGTCGCGAGTCGCTCGGTTTTCCGATGCTGCAGCAGGCCGCGCAAGGCGCCGCCGGCGTCCCGCGCGTGGACCCCCCCTTGCCCGAACGAGGTCTCACGACGGCAGGCCTGGCATGAGCGAATCGCGCGACTTCCTGGTCGAGGTCGGGACCGAAGAACTACCGCCAAAGTCCTTGCTGGACCTCGCGCAGGCCTTCGCTGACGGCATTGCAAGGGGCCTGGAGGCCGCAGGCGTGGCACACAAGGCGGTGGAGCGCTTCGCAACGCCCCGCCGACTGGCAGTCCGCGTACGCCGGGTCGTGGAACAGCAACCCGATCGTGCCGTCGAGCGGCGCGGCCCGCCGCTCGCGACCTCGTTCGACGCGCAGGGCGCACCGACCCAGGCCGCGCTCGCCTTCGCACGCAGCCGCGGCATCGGGGTCGCGGCGCTCGAACGCCTCGAGACACCCAAGGGCGCATGGCTCGTCCATCGCGGCGTAGAGCCCGGGGCGCGCACCATCGACCTGCTGCCCGGGATCGTGCAGGCTGCGCTCGACGCCCTGCCGGTCGCGCGACGCATGCGCTGGGGCGCGGGCGAAGCCGAGTTCGTGCGCCCGGTGCACTGGCTGCTGATGCTCTACGGGCGCGAGGTGGTGGCCTGCAGCCTGCTGGGCGTGCCTGCCGGCAACCTGAGCTACGGCCACCGATTCATGGCGCCGCGGGCCTTGCGCATTTCCTCACCCGCAGGCTACGTGCAGGCGCTGCACCGGCGCGGCCGGGTGCTGGTCGACATTCACGAGCGTCGCGAGACGATCCGCCAGGCCGTCGCCGCCGCGGCAGCCCAGGTCGGCGGCGAGGCAGCGATCGACGAGTCGCTGCTCGACGAGGTCACGGCGCTGGTCGAGTGGCCGGTTGCGCTCGCCGGGCGCTTCGACGAACGGTTCCTCGAGCTGCCGCCGGAGGTCCCGATCGCGACGATGCAGGACCACCAGCGCTATTTCCCGGTGCGCGACGCCTCGGGACAGTTGATGCCGTGGTTCATCACCGTATCGAACATTGAAAGCCGCGACCCCGCGCAGGTCATCGCCGGCAACGAGCGCGTCGTGCGGCCCCGGCTGTCGGATGCGGCATTCTTCTGGACCACGGACCGGCAGCAGCGGCTGGATGCACGTTGCGAGGCGTTGCGCCGCGTCACCTTCCAGACGCAGCTCGGCTCGCTGCACGACAAGACCGAACGTGTACGCGCGCTGGCGACGCGCATCGCGACGTCGACCGGCGGCGACGCAGCCCTCGCCGACCGTGCGGCGCAGCTCGCCAAGTGCGACCTGCTGACCTCGATGGTGGGTGAGTTCCCGGAACTCCAGGGCCTCATGGGTCGCTACTACGCCCGGCACGACGGCGAAGCCGGGGAAGTCTGCGAGGCCCTGCGCGAACAGTACCTGCCGCGGTTCTCGGGCGACGAGCTGCCGCGAACGCACACCGGGATCGCCGTCTCGATCGCCGACCGGCTCGACACCATCGCCGGCATCTTTGCGACCGGCCAGAAGCCGTCCGGCACGCGCGACCCGTTCGGGTTGCGGCGAGCGGCGCTCGGGCTGCTTCGCACCGTGCTCGAGCACCGGCTCGACCTCGACCTCCACGAGCTCGTCGCGGCAGCGCTCGGATCCCTGCCGTTTGCGGCGCCCAAGGGAACCGCCGCCGCGGTCTACGATTACGTGATCGAGCGCCTGCGCGCCCACTACCTGGAGGGCGCCAATGCCGCAGCCTTGACGCCCGAGATGTTCGACGCAGTACTCGCGACCCGCCCGGGCTCGCCGCTCGACTTCGACCTGCGGCTCGGCGCGCTGGCCGCGTTCCTGAAGCTTCCGGACGCGCAAAGCCTCGCCGCGGCCAACAAGCGCATCGCCAACATCCTGCGCAAGTCCGACCAGCCCGTCGCAGAGGCATACGACGCCGGGAAGCTCCTCGACCCGGCGGAGCAGATCCTCGGCGAACAGGTGGCCGCCGTGTCACGCAAGGTCGGACCGATGTTCGAGAGGCGGGAATATGCACAGGCGCTGCGCACGCTGGCCGTGCTGCGCCCGGCCGTGGACGCCTTCTTCGATTCGGTGATGGTCATGGCCGAGGATGCGTCCCTGCGCGCGAATCGCCTCGGTCTGCTGCGCAGCATGCAGGCGCTGTTCCTGCGCGCCGCCGACCTGTCGCGCCTGCCGGGGTAGACCCGCGATGCAGCTCCTCCGGTCGCTGGTTTTCACGACCCTGCTGTTCGCGACCACGCTGCTGTTCGGCGTGGCAGTCCTCGTCGCTGCGCTGCTGCCGCTCACGATCGAGCAACGCTACGCCATCGCGCGTGCCTGGGGCCGCTTCCTGATGTGGCTGTGCAAGGTGATCTGCGGCCTCGGCTACGTCGTCGAGGGTCGCGAGAACCTGCCGGATCGCCCGTTCATCTCGCTCTGGAAGCATTCGTCGACCTGGGACACGCTGGCGCAGATGGTCATCGTGCCGCCCGCCGCGTGGCTCCTGAAGCGCGAGCTGACCTGGATCCCCGTCGTTGGCTGGGCGGTCAAGACCTATAAGCCGATCGCCATCGATCGCAAGGCCGCGCACTCCGCGGTGAACCAGGTGATCGCCCAGGGACGCGAGCGCCTCGCGTCGGGCATGGGCGTGATCGTGTATCCGGAAGGCACGCGCGTCGCGCCCGGACAGACACGCAAGTACGGTGTCAGCGGTGCCCTGCTCGCGACCCAGAC
>JAGOXN010000160.1:4039-6367 GCA_018059685.1 Steroidobacteraceae bacterium
GGTGGCCTGGACCGCACGGTCCTGCCGATTCACGAGCCCGCAGCGCCGACGTCCAGGGAACTGGACGCGCGCAATGCCACGGCGCCGCCGCGCTTCGAGGTGAAGGCACCTCAGGGTGCGCCGAACGTCGTCATCGTGCTGATCGACGACATCGGGTTCGGCGCCTCGGGCTCATTCGGCGGCCCCATCCACATGCCGACCCTCGAGAAGATGGCCGCGAACGGGCTGCGCTACAACCGCTTCCACACCACCGCGCTCTGCAGTCCGACGCGCGTCGCGCTGCTCACCGGCCGCAATCACCACGTCAACAACGCCGGCGCGATCATGGAGTTGGCGACCGGCTTCCCCGGCAATACGGGCATCCGGCCGCAGAGCGTGACGCCGCTCGCGCAGATCCTGCGCATGAACGGCTACAGCACGGCCGCCTTCGGCAAGTACCACGAGACGCCGCCCTGGGAAGTCTCGGCGTCCGGTCCCTTCGATCGCTGGCCGACCGGGTCGGGCTTCGACAAGTTCTACGGCTTCATCGGCGGCGAGACCAACCAGTGGGCGCCGGCAATCTTCGACGGCGTGACGCGCGTCGAGCATGAGCGGTCGCCCGACTATCACTTCACGACCGACATGACGAACCAGGCGATCAAGTGGGTGAGCGCGCAACACTCCCTGACGCCCGACAAGCCGTTCTATGTGTACTTTGCGACCGGCGCGACACACGCGCCGCACCACGTGCCGAGGGAGTGGCCGGCGAAGTACCGTGGCAAGTTCACGGGCGGCTGGGACAGGCTCCGCGAGGAGACCTTCGCGCGCCAGAAGGCAATGGGAGTGATCCCGGCCAATGCGAAACTCACCCCGCGGCCGAAAGAGATCCCGGCCTGGGACGACATGAACGCCGACCAGAAGCGGCTGTTCGAGATCCAGATGGAGACGTTCGCGGGATTCGCCGAGCACACGGATCACGAGGTCGGGCGATTCGTCGCGCAGCTCGAGGCGCTCGGCGAACTCGACAACACGCTCTTCTTCTACATCGTCGGCGACAACGGCTCGAGCGCCGAGGGTGGCCCCGAGGGCGCCTACAACGAGATGATGGCGCTGAACGGCATCGTCGGAACCTTTGACCAGATGGCGGGACACCTCGACGACTGGGGCGGTCCCGACACCTTCCCGCACTTCGCGATCGGCTGGGCCTGGGCGACGAACACGCCCTTCCAGTG
Source organism: Steroidobacteraceae bacterium (assembly GCA_018059685.1). Lineage (GTDB taxonomy): Bacteria > Pseudomonadota > Gammaproteobacteria > Steroidobacterales > Steroidobacteraceae > RPQJ01. Next base: position 5,251 of record JAGOXN010000160.1, read on the forward strand.
GACCAAGCAGGTGGCGAGTCACTTCGGCGGCACGAGGAACGGCATGGTCCTGCAGTGGCCGGCACGCATCCAGGCCAGGGGCGAGTTCCGCAGCCAGTTCCACCACGTGATCGACGTGGCGCCGACGGCTCTCGAGGCCGCGGGTATCCCCGAGCCCAGGACGGTCAACGGCGTGGACCAGCGTCCGATGGACGGCGTGTCGATGCTCTACACCACGGACGACGCGAAGGCTGCAGACCGCCGGAAGACGCAGTACTTCGAGATGTTCGGCAACCGCGCCATCTACCACGACGGCTGGGTCGCGGCGGCACGCCACTCGATTCCATGGCTGCTTACGGAGAATCCGCCGCTCACGGACGACGTCTGGGAGCTCTATGACATCGACGAGGACTTCAGTCAGGCCGACGACCTGGCCGCGAAGAACCCGGAGAAGCTGAAGGAGTTGCAGGCACTCTTCCTGCAGGAGGCCGAGCGCAATTTCGTGCTGCCCATCGACGACCGCCGCTCCGAGCGCTTCGACGCCAGGATCGCCGGCCGCCCGGACCTGCTCGGCGGACGCACGACGATGACGGTCTATGACGGCATGACCGGCATCATGGAGAACGCTTTCATCAACGTGAAGGGCGTGCCCCATTCGGTGACGGCCGACGTGGTCGTGCCCGACACCGGGAGCGACGGCGTGATCATCGCGCAGGCGGGGAAGTTCGGCGGGTGGGCGCTGTACGTCAAGGACGGCCGCCCCGTGCACGGCTACAACTTCTTCGGTCTCGAACAGACGAAGGTGGCGGCGTCGGAGCCGCTCGCACCGGGCGCGCACACGATCGACTACGAGTTCGTGCCGGACGTGGCGAAACCCGGCACTGGCGGCAAGTCGATCCTGAAGGTCGACGGCACGGTCGTCGCGGAGGCACACATCCCGAGGACGCAACCCTTCATGTTCTCGGCCGATGAAGGCGTGGACGTCGGTATGGACAACGAGACGATGGTCTCGGACGACTACCAGCCGGGCGCCACCGACTTCAAGGGCGAGATCGTGAAGGTCACGGTCGAACAGCGCTGAACCGGGCGCGCCGGGTCGCTCGATGGCGACGGTACTGCACGGCCGTTCCGGCCAGGC
>JAGOXN010000161.1 GCA_018059685.1 Steroidobacteraceae bacterium
TGGTGCGCGTCGAGATCGACGTAGAGCACGCGGTCCACGCCGCGATCGAGAAGTGTTCGTATCGCGAACACCGGATCGTTGAAGTAGCAGAAGCCGCTCGCGCGATCCGGTCTCCCGTGGTGCGTGCCACCCGCCGGATGGAACACGACCCGACCCTCCAGCGCGAGCTCCGCAGCACGGATGGAACCCCCGACGGCCGTCGCGGCGCGCGCGTACACGCCGGGGAACAGGGGATTCTCGAGCGTCCCGAATCGATATCGCTCGCGCACGGCGACGTCCACGCGGTTCGTGGCATCCGCCTGGCGCAACGCTTCGACGTACTGCGGATCGTGGAACGCCACGAGCTGCTCCACGGTCGCGACGGGGCTGTCGCGATAGCAGCCGGCGTCGAGCCAGCCGAGGATCTCGGCGAGCTCCAGCACGGTCGCGACGCGCGGGATCGCCAGCGGGTGGTGCTCGCCGAAGCCGCGCCGGCGGCAGAACTCGCTCGCCACGAAGAGCGCCGGCGCGCGCCCGGGACGCGGCCCGATGTTGCGCCGCGACATTCCGGGCTGCGGTTCGTACCCTGCCTCCACCCGGCGAGACTAATTTATTCGACTTTGCTAATAAAGGGATCTCTGTTAACTTCCGGGCCGTCTCGTGACACGCCACCGGGGAGGGGTCGCCAGCATGACCGAGTCGTCCGGCGCCAAGCGCATGTCGATCATCGTCACGAAGGGCACGCTCGACTGGGCGTATCCGCCGTTCATCCTGTCCACCACGGCGGCGGCCATGGGACTCGAGGTGACGCTCTTCTTCACCTTCTACGGCCTGCCACTGCTGCTCAAGGACCTCGACCTCAAGATGTCCCCGCTCGGCAACCCGGCAATGAAGATGCCGATGGCCGGAGGCCACATGGGCATGCCGAACATCGCCTCGATGATCCCGGGCGTGGACTCGGGGGCGACGGCGATGATGAAGAACATGATGAAGAAGAAGGGCGTCGCGTCGATCCCGGACCTGCGCGCGCTCGCGCTCGAGTCCGACGTGCGGATGATCGCCTGCCAGATGACCATGGACCTATTCGAGTACACGCTCGACGACATGATCCCGGGCATCGAGCTCGGCGGCGCGGCCACCTACATCGAGGTCGCCACGCAGTCTGACATCAACCTGTTCATCTGAGGGACCCACATGGCCGATCAGGTACTGGATGCGAAGGGACTCAACTGCCCGCTGCCGATCCTGAAGGCGAAGAAGGCGCTGGCCGCGCTGCCGCCGGGCGGCACGCTCGAGGTGATCGCGACGGATCCGGGCGCGGTCAAGGACTTTGCGGCGTTCAGCCGCACCACGGGACATGAACTGCTCGAGCAGTCGACCGAGGGCAGCGTCTTCCGTTTCATCCTGCGTCGCAAGGCCTGAGCGGGACGGCCTGGCGCCGATGCGCCGGGCACGCACGGATGCGCGGCAGCGGGTCGTGGAAATCCACGTTGCGGGCGTGCCGCTGCCGGCTGAGACTTTAGATATCACTAATCTTCGCGGTTCACGGCCGCAGATGCGGCGGATGGGGGCTCGATGTACATCACACGCGATCGCACGATCCTCGGCCTGGGAGTCGCCCTGGCGCTCGTCGCCGGCAGTGCCGCGGCCACCAACGGCTACTACACCCACGGCACGGGAACGAAGAGCAAGGCGCAGGCGGGGGCCGGCAGTGCCAATCCCCAGGAGATCCTGAGTCTCGCGACCAATCCTGCGGCAGTCGCCTTCGTGCCCGAGAGCATCGACGCAGGCCTCGGGATCTTCAGCCCCAGGCGCGATTACCGGACATCGGCGAGCCTCGCCAACGGCAACGGCGGCGCGTTCACGATCGGCCCGAACAACCTGAGCAGCGATGCCGAGTACTTCGCGATCCCGTTCGTCGGCATGAACTGGAACCTGAGCGACGTCGACCATCTCGCTGCCGCGTTCTACGCGCGCGGCGGCATGAACACGCGCTGGGTGGGCGGCACCGCGACCTTCGATCCGGACGGCCCGGGACCGGCCCCCGTGATGACACTCGACGGCACCTATGGTGGCGGCACGGCCGGCGTGGACCTGATGCAGGGGTTCCTGAACCTGACGTACGCGCGCAGCTTCGCCGATCAGTTCTCGCTCGGCGTGTCCGGCATCCTCGCGATCCAGCGCTTCGAGGCGCGCGGCGTCAGCACGTTCGCCGGGTACACCGAGACCTTCGCGCGCAGCGGCGGCACGCGGATGCCGACCGCACTGTCGGGCAACGGGCACGACATGTCGTACGGGTACGGCGCCTCGATCGGCTTCCAGTGGAACCCGTCGGAGATGTTCAGCCTGGCCGCGGCGTACACGACCGAATTGTCGATGTCGGAATTCAGCGACTACGAGGACCTCTTCGCCGAGGAAGGCGGCTTCGACATGCCTGCCACGGCCACCTTCGGCATCGCCTTCAAGCCGAACGACCGGCTGGCCGTGATGTTCGACGTGCAGGAGATCTGGTACAGCGACATCTCCTCCGTCGGCAACCCGGTCCAGAACATCTTCCGTTGCCCGACGGCCGGCCAGGGCGGTACCGACTTCGAGAGTTGCCTCGGCGGCAGCCGCGGCGCCGGATTCGGCTGGGAGGACATGACGGTCTACAAGCTCGGTGCCTCCTGGAAGCTCGACGACCAGTGGACGTTCCGGGGCGGCTACAGCCAGGCCGACCAGCCGATCCCGAAGGACCAGATGACGTTCAACATCCTCGCGCCGGGTGTGGTCGAGCAGCACTTCACGGTGGGTTTCACGCGCACCCAGCCGGGCGGGAACGAGCTCAACTTCACGTTCATGTACGCCCCCGAGAACGACATCCGCGGGCCCAGCAACTTCGACCCGACGCAGACGGTCGAGTTGAGCATGGACCAGTTCGAGTTCGAGGTCAGCTACAGCTGGAAGCGGTGACGCGCGTCGAGTGGAGCGGCACACCGCCGGGTGTGTCGCTGCGCTGATCTGGTGCGCCCCGCTGACGCCCAGGCGGCGCGCTGGGGCTGGCGCGAACGGTTGACGTCCACACGGAACCAGCAACGATGAACACCATCTGGGGATTCCTGCTCGCGCTGCTGCTCGCGCTCGCCGGGGAATACCTCGCCGCGCTCATCGCCCCGGCGCTGGGGCTGCAGAAAGGAGCCATCAGCGGCATCATGATGGCGATCCTGCTCGGCATCCTGGTCAACAACGTCTTCAGGCTGCCGGAGGTCCTGCGGCCCGGCATCAGGTTCTCCGTCGTGCGCATCCTGCGCCTCGGCATCGTGCTGCTCGGCATCCGCCTGTCCATCGTCGAGGCCGGGGCGATCGGCCTGAAGAGCCTGCCGATCATCGTCGGCACGGTGCTCGCGGCGCTCGCGATCGTCACCTACGTGAGCAAGCGCGTCGGGCTGACCGAGCGGCTCGGGACGCTGATCGCCGTGGGGACCAGCATCTGCGGCGCGACGGCGATCGTCGCCACGGCCCCGACGATCGGTGCCCACGACGACGAGGTGAGCTACGGCGTCGCCTGCATCACGCTGTTCGGCGTCGCGGCGATGCTCGTCTACCCGTTCGCGGCGCACTGGCTGTTCGACGGGCAGTCCTTTCCCGCAGGCATGTTCCTCGGCACGGCCGTGCACGAAACCGCCCAGGTCGCGGGCGCCGGCCTCGTCTACCAGCAGTACTTCGACGACCCGCAGGCACTCGACGTCGCGACGGTCACGAAGCTCGTGCGCAACCTCAGCATGCTGCTCGTGATCCCGCTGATGGCTGTCATGTACCACCGGCGCTCGAGCGGGGGCGGCGAGGCGCCGAAGTGGTACACGATGGTTCCCCTCTTCATCGTGGGCTTCGCGGGCATGAGCCTGCTGCGCACGGTCGGCGACATGGGTGCGAAGCCGTTCGGCGTGCTCGCACCCGCGCAGTGGCACGCCATCGTCGGCCTCGTCAAGCAGGTGGCGACGTACTGCCTCGCGGTCGCGATGGCGGCGGTCGGCCTCGGCACCAGCATCCACGGGCTGCGCAGGATCGGCCTCAAGCCGCTCGGCGTGGGCCTGTTCTCGGCGCTGCTCGTCGGCCTCGTGAGCTACGTGCTGGTATCGCTGATCTACTGACCGGCGGGCCGGACCGCGATTGCTTCCGCGCCTGCGTGGGCCGGCGCCGGCGAGTCCTTGCCATAGTGCTCCGCAAGATAAGCCACGATGACCGCCGTGTCCTCCGGCGTGATCGGCGCGCCCATGACCTTGATCATCTTGCTGACGGTCCTGTCCCAGCCGGCCGCGTCCTGGAACGGCGAATTCATCTGGATGTAGTCGAGGCTGTGGCAGATGACGCAGGAGGCCCTGACCTGCGCGAGCCCCTCCCCGGCCGTGAGCACGATGCCCGTCTCGTCGGCGCGCGCCGCAGTGCCGGTCACGAGCGCGCCGAGCGCGACCAGGGCGGCGATCCGCGCCTCACGCCACATGGTAGGCGACCCTCTGCACGACGTTGTGATGGTAGCCGGCCGGGTTGTGCACGAGGCTCGCCGCCTGCGTCGCGCCGTCGCGGGCCTGCGCCCGGACCATGACGCTCAGGGCGCCGGCCGCAGCCGGCTCCAGGGCATGGCGCCACTGCCGCCAGGAGTAGCGACCGAGGTCGCGCCCGAGCTTCGCCTCGCGCCAGTTCGCCCCCTCGTCGATCGACACCTCGACGCTGCGGATGCCCGAGCCGCCATCCCAGGCGATGCCCATGACTTGCGCGCGCCGCCCGAGCGGCAGGATGGCGCCCGGCGCGGGCTCGACGACGAGCGAGTTGACCTTGATCGTCGTGATGGGCGAGTTCTTCTCCGTGTCCTGCGAGTCGAAACCGCTCGCGCCGAACATTCCCTTCGGCACGCGGTATGCCGTCGACATCCAGTACCCGCCGAAGGGCCGGTCCGTGACCTCGAGGCTCGTGACGGCCTTGACCCAGTAGGTCGCGGTCCAGCCGGGAGCCACGATGCGCGCCGGAAAACCGTTCCAGCGCGGGAGCGGCTCGCCGTTCATCTCGAAGGCGATCAGCGTGTCCGGATCGAGCGCCTTCCACATGGGCAGGCTCTTCACGAAGTCGGGTCCCGTGAGCATGAGGGTATCCGCGCCATCGCAGACCACCTCCAGCGCGCTCTCACCGACCCCTGCGTCTTCGAGAACGTCCTTCAACCGGACACCTGACCATCTCGCGTTGCCCATGCCGCCGAAGCCCCATTGCACGCCGGGCACGTGCGGCGCGAAGAATCCGCGCCGGTTGCCGGAGCACTGGTTCACCGCGGCGACCTCGACCTGCCGGAACGCGCGGACCAGTTCCCGCTGGCTGAACTCGCGCGGACGCTTCACGCCCGGCCCGGCCACCCTGAGACGCCAGTCGTCGAGCGACAACTCGGGAACCGCGCCGTGCCAGCGCACGTAGAACGCGTCGTTCGCCGTGAACGCCTCCCGGAACGAGGCGACCGGCGTCTCGTAGTTCGGCGGGCGGAAGCTGCGCTTGATGAGCGGGCGCTTGCCTGGCAGCGCGTCCAGGATTCCCGACGCGACCGCGCCCGCAGGCAGCGATTCGGCGGCCGCGCCAGCCAGTCGAGGGGCCAGCAGCCCGCAGGCGACCGACGCGGACGAATTCACGAGAAAGCGACGGCGGTCCATACCCTGTCCCTTGGGATGCGCCCGGTATGCGGATTTCAAGCCATTCACCGCCGCGCCGCAAGCGCGAAGTCACGTCAATGCTGCGCGGACTGCCTCGACGCCTCGTACTGCGACGGCGTCATGCGCGCATGCGCCAGATACTCGCGCAGGTGACGCACCGAACTCTTGTCGAGCGTGTTGCCGTGGTGCGGTCGATGCAGGATGCCCTCCACGCCGTTCAGCTTCACGCGGATGCGGGCGCCCGACAACTGCTCCACGTCCGCGCCGACGTGATGCAGCAGCGACTCGATCTCCCGCCAGTGGATGTTGGCCTTGATCGGGTCCTGGAAGATGGTGCGCAGCAGGTGCTCGTGCTTGTGGCTCATCGCGGCCTCGCACGGGACAGTACCACTGCCCCTGGTGAGCCGCATTGTGCGTCCCATGCTCGCGCTCGAGCGCGGTGGATAACACCTACAGTTACCCGCGCGGCCGGGCGGTCGCGATCGCTCGCGGCCGGGCCGGGTTGCCCGTGGCCTTCATCGATGCGCGGGATGACTCGGCACCGCCAGTGCAGCGCAACGACGCTACGTGGCCATGGCGAGCCGACCACCCTGGTAGTCGTTGATCGCCTCCTCGATTTCCTCGCGCGTGTTCATCACGAACGGCCCGTACTGGACGATCGGTTCGCCGATCGGCTTCCCCGCGAGGAGCAGCAGCTTCACCCCGCGCGGGC
>JAGOXN010000021.1 GCA_018059685.1 Steroidobacteraceae bacterium
GTCCGGGATGAAACCGCGCTCGGGCCGACACGGGTAGTGGACGGCGCGGCCCCGGTTCAGGTTGACTGCGGCGGTCCACAACGGATAGTCGGGGCTCGGCACCAGTACCTCTTCGTCCGCAGCCAGCAGGGCCCGCAGCGCGAGGTCGATCAGTTCACTGACACCGTTGCCGATGAACACCTCTTCGGCCGTCACGCCGCGCACGCCCCGTTCCTGCTGCTGCATCACGACGGCCTCGCGGGCCGGGAAGATGCCCTTCTGGTGGCAATAGCCCTCCGCCGAGCGCAGGTTCTCGATCATGGCGAGACGCATGGTCTCGGGCGTGCGGAAACCGAATGCGCCGGGGTTGCCGATGTTGAGCGAGACGATGTCGTAGCCGAGGCGCTCCATCTCGTGCGCGCGCCGCGCGAGGCGTCCACGAATCTCGTAGCGGACGTTGGCGAGACCGGGACTCGGGCGGATCGTCCGTGTGGGCATGAGCGGAACCTGTGGAATGCGAACGGGCGATTATGGACCGCGTCGCGGTCCGTGCACAGGACGCGCGCAGGCGGACGTCACAGTCCGAGGAAAACGATGCCCAACCCGCAGAGACTCAGCGCGGCACCGGCGAGCGCGTGCGAGTAGCGCTCCGCCGCCTGCAGCGGAACGCGCTCGAGGCCGCCGACCGCGAGCTGGACCACGACCAGCATGGTCGCGATGGTGGCCGTGCCGAAAGCCAGGACGACCGCGAGCGTGCCCCAGGCGCTGTGCTGCGATGCCGGATACATGAGCACGGGAATGAGTGGTTCGCACGGACCGAGGATGAAGATCACGAACAGTGCCCAGGGCGTGATGCTGCGTGCCTGCGCCGCGTCGAGGTGCGGGTGCAGGTGACCGCCCTCGTGGCCGTGCTCGTGGCGGTGCGAGGTCCCGTCGGCGTGCAGGTGCTCGTGCGTGTGCGGCCGCGCGCGCCAGGCCTTCTTCAGGCCCCATGCCAGGTAGGCGAGGCCGAAGGCCGTGAGCAGCCACGCCGCAACGTCGCCGCGGAACCCCTCGAGCCACTCGAGCTCGTGCAGGGACACGCCGATCGCGATCCCGACGGCCCCGATCGCGACGGAGCCGAGCACGTGGCCAAGACCGCACAGGCCGGTGATCCACAGCGTGCGCGCGCGGCTCCAGCGCCGCGCCGCGGACATCGCCACGAACGGCACGTAGTGGTCCGGCCCGAGGAGGGTGTGGACGAATCCGATCGAGGCAGCGGTGATCACGAGCAGCCCGAGATCGATGCTCATGGACGTACGGTCCCTGGCGTATGCAGAATTGCTCGAAAGGTAATCACGTCACCTGCAGTCGGGCAAGCAGGACAAAGACGTATGCCGCCGCGCCCCTGCGGCCGCCGCCCCCTCATCGGGCCGGGACGAGACCCCGCAGCGCCTCCCATCGATGGCAGGCGACGGCTCGACCGCTACCCGCCAGGGTCAGTTCGGGAACCTCGCTTCGGCAAACCTCGATTGCGTGCGGGCAGCGCGTGGCATACGGGCATCCCCGCACCGGTGCCGGGCACCCGGTTGCGTCATTGTCCGCCGACCCGGCTGCCGGCCGCTCCGCCGCAGGGTCCGGCTGCGGGATGGCGGCGAGCAACGCCCGCGTGTACGGATGCAACGGCTCGGCGAAGAGTTCCTCGCGCGAGGCCCTTTCCACGACGCGCCCGAGGTAGAACACGACGACTTCCGCGCACAGGTGACGCACGACGGCGAGGTTGTGACTGATGAACATGAGCGCCATGCGATGACGCGCGCACAGGTCGTGGAGCAGGTTCACGATCTGTGCCTGCACCGACACGTCGAGCGCGCTGACGGCCTCGTCGCAGATCAGGAGCGCCGGCCGCGCGATCGTCGCGCGCGCAATCGCCACGCGCTGGCACTGACCGCCGCTCAGTTCGTGCGGATAGCGTCCCGCCAGACCCGTGTCGAGGCCCACCTCGACCAGCGCGGCTGCAACGCGGATCCCGAGCGTGTCGCGGTCGGTCGGCCCCTCGATCGCGAGGAGCGCCTCGGCGACCGAGGCGCCCGCCGTCATGCGCGGGTCGAGGCTGCCGAACGGGTCCTGGAATACCACCTGCACTTCGCGCCGCATCGCCTGCAGCCGCGGCCGGTCGTGGCGATCGACCGGCCAGCCGCGCCATCGGATTTCCCCGGCGCTGACCGGCACGAGGGCGAGGACGGCGCGAGCAAGCGTCGACTTGCCGCAACCCGACTCGCCGACGACGCCGAGCGAATGACCTTCCTGGAGATCGAGGTCGACTTCCTGCAGCGCGCGGACGGGTCGGCGCGAGAGGCCGCCGAAGCCACGCCGCGCCGGGTACTCAACCGAGAGTCGACGCACCCCGAGGAGCGCGCTGGTCATTCGCACCACCCGTCGGGCAGCGGTGCGTGGCAGGCGACCCGGACACCCGCGTGATCGCGCATGCGCGGCAGATCGGTCCTGCAGGTCTCGCGCGCAGCGAAGCAGCGTGGCGCGAACGCGCAAGCCTGTGGACGCTCGTGCGGACCCGGAGGCTGGCCGTCCACGGTCGCGAGCCTGCTGCCCGGAGTTCCCCCGAGCCTCGGTACCGATGCCAGGAGCCCGGCCGTATACGGGTGCGCGGGCGCGGCATAGAGCCGCTCGGTCCGTGCCACCTCGACGAGACCCCCGGCATACATCACGGCCACCCGGTCGGCGAGGCTCGCGACGACCGCGAGATCGTGCGTGATCAGGACCAGCGCGAGGCCGCGCCGCCGCGACGCGCGCAGCAGCTCGAGGACCTGCGCCTGAACGGTCACGTCGAGCGCCGTCGTCGGCTCGTCGGCGACGAGCAGTGCGGGGTCGGTCATCAGGGCCATGGCGATGGCCACCCGCTGCTGCTGGCCGCCCGACAACTCGTGCGGATACTGGTCGAGCCTCGATTCCGGATCGCCGACCCCGACGCTGCGCAGCATCTGCAGCGCGCGCTGCCGCGCCTGTCCGGCCGCGAGCAGACCGCGATCCGTCAGCACCTCCGTCATCTGGCGCCCGATCCTGAGGTGCGGCGTGAGCGCGTTCATCGGATCCTGGAAGACCATGCCAATGCGTGCGCCCCGCATGGTTGCGAGCGCGCGCTCCGGCGCACCGATCAGCTCACTGCCCTGAAAACGCGCCGAACCGCGTGCCCGGCCGTTGCCCGCGAGCAGGCCGAGGCAGGCGAGGAACAACTGGCTCTTGCCGGAACCCGACTCGCCCACGACGGCGAGGCACTCGCCCGGCCTCACCTCGAGCGACACGCTCCTCACGGCATGCACGATGCCGCGTTCCGTATGGAAGTCGACCGCGAGGTCCTCGATCTCGAGCAGCGGCCACTCGCTCACCTCAGCGCTGCCTCGGGTCGAGGGCATCGCGCAGGCCATCGCCCAGGAAGTTGAGGCACAGGAGGAGCACCGCCAGCACCAGGGACGGGGCGAGCAGCTGCCAGGGCGACGTTTCCATCTCGAGCGCGCCCTCGGCGACCAGGCGGCCGAGGCTCGTCAGGGGCTCCTGCACGCCGAGGCCGAGGAAGCTCAGGAAACTCTCGAACAGGATCACCTGCGGCACCGTGAGCGTCGCGTAGACGATCACGCTGCCGAGGACGTTCGGCACGATGTGGCGCGCGATGATGCGGCGGGCCGGCAGGCCGAGCGTGACCGCCGCCTCCACGAACCCCCGCTGGCGCAACGCGAGCGCCTGCCCGCGCACGATGCGCGCCATCGTGAGCCAGCCGACGGCGCCGATCGCGAGGAAGATCAGCAACAGGCTGCGCCCGAAGACGACGGTCAGGATGATGACGAAGAACATGTATGGCAGCGCGTACAGCACGTCCACGAGGCGCATCATCCAGTGGTCGATGCGGCCGCCGAGGTAGCCTGCGGCGGCGCCCCAGGCGACCCCGATCACGAGGCTCACTGCCGTCGCGAGCAATGCGACCAGCAAGGAGACCCGCGTCCCGGACCACACCCGGACGAACAGGTCGCGACCGTTGGCGTCGGTGCCGAACCAGTGCGCATGACCGGTGCCCGGCGGGGCCGCCAGGGGACTCAGCGACCAGTCCACGGCGTCGATCTCGTGCGGACTCAGCCACGGGCCGAGCAGCGACACCACGACCAGCGCGAGGAGCACGCCGAGTGCGGCGACTGCGGCGCGATTGCGTGCGAGCCGACGCCAGGCATCCCGCCACAGGCCAGCGTCAGCCATGCCGGATCCTGGGATCGAGCCATCCGTACAGCAGGTCGACCGCGAGGTTCAGCAGGAGGATCAGCGTCGCGTAGAAGATCACCATGCCCATGACCAGCGTGTAATCGCGGTTCACGGCGCCCTGCACGAAGTAGCGGCCGACGCCCGGCAGCCCGAAGACCTGCTCCACCACGAGCGATCCGGTGAGGAGCGCCGCGGTCGCCGGGCCGAGGAAACTCACGACGGGCATGAGCGTCGGCTTGAGTGCGTGCCGGCGCAGGATGGCCAGCGGCGCGAGGCCCTTGGCGCGCGCGGTGCGGATGAAGGGCGACTGCAGTACCTCGAGCAGGCTGCCGCGGGTGAGGCGGGCCACGTACGCGACGAACGGCAGCGCGAGCGTGACGACGGGCAGCACTGCGTGTCGCGCGCTGCCCGGCTCCCAGCCGGCCACGGGCAGCCAGCCAAGCCCGATGCCGAACACGAGCGCGAGCACCGGTGCGACGACGAAGTTCGGCACGGCGATGCCGACGAGCGCTACGGACATGACTGCGTGGTCCTGCCAGCCGTTGTGGCGCAGCGCCGCGACGAGGCCGAGCGGCACGCCGATGCCCACGGTCAGCAGCAGCGCCGCGGCGCCGAGGGACAGTGTCACCGGCAGGCCGCGGGCGATGAGCTCGGCGACGGTGAAATCCTTCATGCGAAACGAGGGCCCGAGGTCCCCGTGCAGCAGCCCGCCGAGGTAGTTCGCGTACTGGACGACGACGGGCTGGTCGAGGCCGTAGGCCGCCTGCAGGTTGGCGGTGACCTCCGCGGGCACGGCACGCTCCTCGTCGAACGGGCCGCCCGGCGCGAGGCGCATCAGGAAGAACGCCGTCGTGACGATTACGAACAGTGTCGGGACGAGCCCTGCGAGCCGGAGCACCGCATGACGCACGAGCCCGCCCGCCGCGACGGACCCGGTCGGCGCCGTGCTCCGCTCGAGCGGCTGCGTCATGTCTGCCGGGGCTCCACGAGGCGACGCTTGAACTCGTCCTCGCCGACCACGGTCACCCCGAGCTCCTGAGCCCTGCGCAGCTTCGACCCGGGCTCCGCGCCCGCGACCAGCAGCGTGGTCCTGCGCGATACCGAGTCCGTGACCGTGGCGCCGGCCGCCCGTGCGGCGTCGCGTGCCGCATCGCGCGACATGGACGCGAGCGTTCCGGTGATGACCACCGTCTCACCGTCGAGCGGGCCGCCGGCGGGCGTGGACGCGCGCCCTGCCGAGGGCCACTGGACTCCGTGCTGCACGAGCTCCGCGATGACCCTGCGGTTGCGTGCCTCGGCGAAGAAATCACGCACGTGCGCGGCCACCACCGGACCCACGTCGCGCACCTGCTGGATCTCGTCGAGGCCTGCGGACCCGAGCGCCTCCAGGTCGCCGAAGTGGCTCGCCAGCGCCAGTGCCGTCGCCTCACCGACGTCACGGATGCCGAGTGCGAACAGGAAGCGCGCGAACGTCGTGCGCTTGCTGCGTTGGAGCGCCTCGACGAGGTTGTCCGCCGACTTCGGCCCCATGCGCTCGAGCGCCGCAAGTTCCGCCGCGGTGAGCGTGTAGAGGTCTGCCGGGGTCTCCACCCGCCCGGCGTCGACCAGCTGTTCAATCAGCCTTTCGCCCAGGCCCGCGACGTCCATGGCCCGGCGCGAAGCGAAGTGGCGCAGGGCCTCGCGGCGCTGGGCCGGGCAGACGAGGCCGCCCGTGCACCGCGCCACCGCCTCGCCCTCGGTGCGGGTCACGTGCGAGCCGCAGACCGGGCAGCGTACGGGCAACTCGACGATTCCCGCATGGGCCGGCCGCAGGCTCGGCACCACCCGCACCACCTCGGGAATGACGTCGCCGGCCCGGCGCACCACGACCGTGTCACCGATGCGCACGTCCTTGCGCGCAAGTTCGTCCATGTTGTGCAGCGTCACGTTGCTCACCGTGACGCCGCCGACGAACACGGGCTCGAGCCTCGCGACCGGCGTGAGCGCGCCGGTCCGGCCGACCTGGAACTCCACGTCGCGCACGGTCGTGGTTTCCTCCTGTGCCGGGAACTTGTGCGCCACGGCCCAGCGCGGCGCGCGCGACACGAAACCGAGCTCGCGCTGCCAGTCGAGCCGGTCGACCTTGTAGACGACGCCGTCGATGTCGTAGCCGAGCGAGTCCCGCCGCGCACCGATCCGTCGATAGTAGTCGAGGCAACCGGCCACGCCCCGCACGACCTCGACCTCGGGACAGGTCCTGAGTCCGAGTTCGCGTAGCGCGGCCAGCAGTTCGCCGTGATGCTGCGGGCCCAGCCACCCCTCGCTCGCGCCCACGCCATAGAAGAACAGGTCGAGCGCGCGACTGGCGGTGACGCGCGGATCGAGCTGGCGCAGCGCCCCCGCTGCCGCGTTACGCGGGTTGACGAAAGTTTTCTCGCCTCGCTCGAGCGCGCGCCGGTTGAGCTGCTCGAACGAGCGTCGCGTCATGAAGACCTCGCCTCGCACCTCGAGCACGCGCGGGCCGCCCGCGCCGCGCAGCCGCAGTGGCACGGAACGGATCGCGCGTACGTTGGCGGTGACCTCCTCGCCCGTCGTGCCGTCGCCGCGCGTCGCCGCCTGCACCAGCCGGCCCGACTCGTAGCGCACGCTGACCGCGAGACCGTCGATCTTGGGCTCGGCCGAGTAGTCCACGTCTTCGGCGTCCAGGCGCTCGCGGGCGCGTCGGTCGAAATCGATCACGTCCTGCTCGTCGAACGCGTTCTCGAGCGAGAGCATTGGCGCCGCGTGCACGACCTCGGCGAACTCCCGCGAGCTCGTGCCGCCGACCCGCTGCGTCGGCGAGTCGGGAGTCACCTGTTCCGGATGCGCGGCCTCCAGTTCCCCAAGCTCGCACAACAGCGCGTCGTAGTGCGCATCGGAGATCTCGGGATCGTCGAGCACGTAGTACCGGTAATTGTGCCGTTCAATCTGCGCGCGCAGCTCGGCGATGCGTCGGCGGGCGTCGCTGCCAACCATCGCGGGGATTCGTCAGGCGCCGCGCGACGCGGCGTGACCGCGCTCGAAATCGAGGACTTCCTCGCGCAACTGACCGATGCGCTGCACGCTGAGTGCCGCACCACGGTCGTCGAGCAGGCTGCCGCCGAGCCGCTCGGCAAGGTACCGTCCGGACTCGACGAGTTCCTCGAGCGCCTGCGGCGCGGAAACCGGCCCCGGCAGCACGGCGAACAGCGCGACGCCCGGGTAACTGCACCGCGCCATCGTGGCCGGGTCGAAGGTGCCGGGCTCGAGCAGCGATGCGAGGCTCAGGATCGGCCGGCCCGCGGCATCGAGGCGGTGGAAGATACCGAAGCGGCCGAACGCAAAGCCCTCGGCCCGCAGAGCCTCTTCGAGGAACGCACCCTCGAACCGCTCGGGCGCGGGTGCCGTCACGCGCAGCGCGATGATCTTCTGCCGCTGCCTCGGCGCACTCGCATCGCGCGGGGGCGGCGCGGGCCTCGGGGCATCCGCGGGCGCCGCGAACGTCGGCTCACGCCGGTGCACTGCGGGTATCGGATCGGGCCGGTGCACTTCGGGTATCGGCTCGCGACGGTGCGCCTCCGACGCCGCCGCGGGCTCCGGCTCGGGCTCCACCTCGAAGTCGACGATGGGCACCTCGTCGATGGCCGTTGCCGGGGCTTCGAAGTCCAGCGCCGCGTCGTCGGCAACGTCCACCCGCGGTTCGATGCGCGGGCTTTCGATGCCGGACAGGGGCGGTGCCTCGACACGCGTGGCGCGCCCGAGCCCGGGTGCCGCCGAACGCCGCCGCGCCCG
This sequence comes from Steroidobacteraceae bacterium, assembly GCA_018059685.1. Lineage (GTDB taxonomy): Bacteria > Pseudomonadota > Gammaproteobacteria > Steroidobacterales > Steroidobacteraceae > RPQJ01. The sequence goes on from JAGOXN010000021.1 coordinate 8,014, forward strand.
CACGCCGAGGACGTACAGGGCGACGATCAGGGCGATCCCGGCCGCGAGCAGTATCCAGCGCAGTTCCTGCATGCCGCCTCGTCAGGTCGCCGCGAGCCGCACCGCCTCGTCGACGTCGACCGCCACCAGCCTCGACACGCCCGGTTCGTGCATGGTCACGCCGAGGAGCTGGTCCGCGAGCTCCATCGTCGACTTGTTGTGCGTCACGAACACGAACTGCACCCGGCTCGACATGTCGCGCACGATTTCGCAGAAGCGGCCGACGTTGTTGTCGTCGAGCGGTGCGTCCACCTCGTCGAGGAGGCAGAAGGGCGCGGGGTTGAGTTCGAAGATCGAGAAGACCAGCGCGACGGCGGTGAGCGCCTTCTCGCCGCCCGAGAGCTGGCTGATCGAGCTGTTCCGCTTGCCGGGCGGCCTTGCCATGATCGCGACGCCCGACTCCAGCACGTCCTCGCCGATGAGCTCGAGGTAGGCGTGCCCGCCGCCGAACAGCCGCGGGAATTTCTCCTTGAGCCCGGCGTTCACGCGGTCGAACGTGTCCTGGAAGCGGCTGCGCGTCTCCCGGTCGATCTTGCGCATCGCGTCCTCGAGCGTCGCGAGGGCGTCGGTCAGGTCCGTGAACTGACGGTCCAGGTACTCCTTGCGCTCGGACTGCTCCCGGAACTCGTCGATCGCCGCGAGGTTCACCTGGCCGAGACGCTCGATCTTCTCGGCCGCCTCGGCCAGTCGCTGCTCCCAGGTGGCGACGCTCGCCTCCTCGACCAGCGCCGCAGTGACTTCCTCCAGCACGAGGCGGGTCGCTGCAAACTGCTCGAGCAGGGTGTCGCGCCGCACGCGCAGTTCCTGTACCGAAAACCGTACGCTCTCGAGCAGGTCGCGTGCCTCCTGCACGGCCGTTTCCGCGCTCAGGCGCCGCTCGTCCAATGCCCTGAGCCCGGCATCGGCCGCCTCCATCGCGCGCCGGGCCGCGGCCAGCTCGTCATCGACGGCGACGCGTCGCTGCAGCGACTGCTCGAGTGTCGCCCTGAGCCCCGCCTCGGTCGCCTCGCCCGCGGCCAGTTCGGCCTCGAGGTCGCCGCGCCGGGTCGTGAACTGGGCCATCTGGCCCTCGAGCCGTGCCATGGAAGCGAGCAGCGACTCGTGGGCAGTACGCCGCGACTCGGCCCGTATCGCCACCTCGCGCGCGGCGTTGCGGTCCTGCTCGGCGCGCACCCGGGCATCGGCCAGCCGCTCGCGCAGCGCGTCGCGCTCGGCCTCGAGCACGCGGCGGCGATCCTCGAGCTCTGCCATGGCGCCAACCGCATCCTCGAGGCGCCCGCGCGCCGCTCGATTGCCCGCAGTGGCGGTCTCGAGCGCCGCTTCGAGCTCGGCGAGCTCGGTGGCGAGCTGCTGCATCCGCGCGTTGCGCTGCTCGGCCCGCGCACGCAGTCCGTCGAGCTGCGAGCGCGCGCTCATGTGGTCCGCGCCCACGCGCGACAGCTCCACCTGTTCCGCGGCGATGCGGTCCTCGGTGTCCTGGATCGTCGCACGCAGCGCGGCGAGTTCGTCCTCGAGCGCGCGCTGTCGCGACTGCTGCTGCCCGAGCTCGGCGCGCTGCCCGCGCAGTGCATGTTCGCGCTCGATCACGCCCTCGTGCACGTCCCGGTCGCGGCTGACGCGTAGCCAGTCCGGGCCGATCCAGATGCCTTCGCGGGTAATCACCGACTGGCCTGCGCGCAGCCGTGGCCGAATCGCAAGCGCATCCGCGAGCCCATCGGTCGCGATGATCCCCTCGAAGAGCGGGTCCAGGCCCGCGGGTCCCTGCACCCGCGCGCGCAGCGTCTCCTGCCCGTAGCCCGTACCGGCCGGGCCCTGTCCGGCGGCGAAGAAGGTCACGGTGCCCGACGACAGGCTCTCGAGCAGCCCGGCGACGTCGTCGATCGAGTCGATGCACACGGCTTCGAGGTACGCGCCGAGCACCGTCTCGACCGCGCGTTCCCAGCCGCTGTCCACCGACAGCTGCTGGGCGAGGCGCGGGTTGCGCGCCAGGCCACGTGACTCGAGCCAGTCCACGACCCTGCCCTGGCCCTGTCCGAGTGCTGCTCGCTGCAGGGCCTCGAGGGACACGATCCGCCCCTCGACCTCCTGCGTCGCGCGGCGCGCCGCCTGGGCCGATTCCGCGACTTCGCGCTCCCTGACCCGCTGTGACTGCAGCGAGGCCGCGGCCTCGTCCACCTGGCGCCGGGCCGCTGCGAGGCCGGCCCGCGCCTCCGCCTCGACGCGCTCGAGGTCGGCGAGCGTCGCCGCAACGTCGGCGGCGCCGAGCGTTCCATGCTCCTGCGCGATGCGCTCGCGCTGCATCGCCATGCGATGCAACTGGCCGTCCATCTCCTCGAGTCGCGCGCGCTCGGCCCCCGCAATGGAGGAGGTGGCGCGCAACGACTGGTTGAAGCCTTCCCAACCTTCCAGCCACGCCTGCATCTGCGCCTCGGCAGTGAGGAGCGCCGCGGCCGAGGCTTCCTCTGCATGGCGCGCTGCCTCGAGCCCCGGCTCCAGTTCAGCCAGCGCCGCGGCCAGCTCGGCCGCCTGCTCGGCGTCGCGCAACCGGTGCACTCCCGCCTCCTGCAGGCCGAGAGCCACCTGCTCGAGCTCCTGGCGCTGCCGGCCGCGGATCTCGCGGGCATGCTCGATCGCCTGCTCGCTGCGGGAGATTTCGGCACCCACCTGGTAATGACGGCCCTGGACCTCCGCGAGCACGTCCGACCGGGCGTCGTGTTCCCGTCGCGCCCGCTCGATCGAAGCCTCCGCGGAACGCTGCTCGGCGATCGCGGCCTGCAGCGCGATGTCGCGCTCGGTGAGGATCGACTGCCGCCCCCCGGCTTCGCTCTCGACCTCGCGCAGGCGCAGCGCGAGCAGCTCGGCGTGCAGTCGCCGCTCTTCCTGTTTCAGCGCCTGGTAGCGGCGCGCGGTGGCGGCCTGGCGCTGCAGGTGTCGGAGCTGCTTCTCGACCTCGTCGCGCAGGTCCCCGAGGCGCGCCAGGTTCTCCCGCGTGTGCGCGATGCGGCTCTCGGTCTCGCGTCGCCTCTCCTTGTAACGCGAGATGCCCGCAGCTTCCTCGAGGAACGCGCGCATCTCGTCGGCCTTCGCCTCGATCACGCGCGAGATCATGTTCTGCTCGATGATCGCATAGCTGCGCGAGCCGAGGCCCGTGCCGAGGAACAGCTGGGTAATGTCCTTGCGCCGGCAGCGCGCGCCGTTCAGGAAATAGGACGAGGTGCCGTCGCGCGACACGACGCGCTTCAGCGACACCTCCGCGTAGCCTGCGTACTCGCCGCCGAGCTTGCCATCGGCATTGTCGAACACGAGCTCGACCGAGGCATGGCCGACCGGCTTGCGCGACCCCGATCCGTTGAAGATGACGTCCGCCATGGAGTCGCCCCGCAGGTGCTTGGCGGAGATCTCGCCCATGACCCAGCGGACTGCGTCGATGATGTTCGACTTGCCGCAACCGTTGGGTCCGACCACGCCGACCAGGCTGCTCGGGAACGAGATCATCGTGGGATCCACGAAGGACTTGAAGCCGGACAGCTTGATCTTGCTCAGGCGCATCGGTCACCTGCGGGGGAAGGGGCGGAAAATAACCCGCGGAGTTTAAAAGAAAGCGGCGCGTCCCACAGCACCACCTGCAGGCCCGCGCCGGTTCGCCTCGAGGCCGGTTCGACGGTGTGGCGGAACGGGTGGACCCACGGCGCTCGGTCTGTATAATCCCGCGTCCTCGCCGAGACACGGAGTCCGAGATGCCCGCCAAGAAACCGTCTGCCAAGGCGAAGAAGGCCAAGAAGACTGTTTCTGCCAAGCCGGCCGCCCGCCCCGCCGCGAAGGCGGCGCCGAAGGCGAAGACCGCCGCGCGCAAGACGGCCACGCCGAAGTCCGCCCCCAGGGTACCGGCACGCGCCCGGGTTGCGGTTGCGAGCCCGGCCACGCCAGCCGGCCGGCGCGAGCCGGGGCCCGAGGTCGCCTTGGCGACGCCTGTCGGGTCGAGCCTGCTGTCGGGACCGCGCAATGTGCAGCCGTACATCGCGCGCACGGGCGAGGAGTACATGAGCAAGGAGCAGCTCGACCACTTCCGCCTGATCCTGAGCAGCTGGAAGCAGGACCTGATGCAGGAAGTCGACCGCACGATGCTGCACATGAAGGATGAAGCCGCGAACTTTCCGGACCCCAACGACCGCGCGACGCAGGAGTCGGAGTTCAGCCTCGAACTGCGCACGCGCGACCGCGAGCGCAAGCTCATCCGCAAGATCGACGAGGCCCTGAAGCGCATCGAGGACGGGTCCTACGGCTTCTGCCTCGAGACGGGTGAACCGATCGGCGTGAAGCGCCTCGAGGCCCGCCCGGTCGCCACCCTGAGCGTCGAGGCGCAGGAACGCCGTGAGCGGCGCGAAAAGCAGTTCGGCGACCGCGACGACTGGTACCGCTGATTTCCCGCGGCCCTACCGCGGCCGCTTCGCTCCGACACCGAGCGGCGCCCTGCATTTCGGATCGCTGGTGGCGGCACTGGCGGGCTTCCTCGAAGCGCGCAGCCGCCGAGGTGAATGGCTGGTCCGCATCGAGGACCTCGACACGCCGCGCGAGCGCCCGGGGTCAGCCGACGACATCCTGCGGACACTCGACCGGCTCGGCCTGTACTGGGATGGGCCGGTCGTGCGCCAGAGCGCGCGCCTGCCCCTGTACCAGGCAGCGGTCGACGTCCTGCTGCGCAGGGACCTGCTGCGACGCTGTCGATGCTCGCGTGCAGCGCTCGGAGCGCTGCCGGTGAATCGCGAGCGTGCATCCGGCGACGACCTGTTCCACCCGCCGGAGTGCGTGGTCGCGCCCGGGCTGCCCGGAGAACCCCACACCCTGCGCTTCCGTACACCCGACCGGACCGTGGAATGGAACGACCGTGCGCAAGGCCCGCAGGCCGCAAACGTGGCCCGGACGCACGGCGACTTCGTGCTGCGCCGTCGCGACGGCTTGTTCGCCTACCAGCTGGCCGTAGTCGTGGACGATGCCGAGCAGCGGATCCTGGACGTGGTCCGGGGCGGTGACCTGCTTGCGAGTACTCCGCGCCAGATCCTCCTGCAGGAAGCACTGGGACTGCCGCGGCCATCACACATGCATGTCCCCCTTGCCGTGGACGAAACTGGCCTTAAGCTCTCCAAGTCAGGGGACGCCCCTGCGCTGGATGCGGCGCCTCCGGCGGAGCAGCTCGCGGCGGCACTTGCATTCCTCGGGCAGGAGCCGCCGCTCGAGCTGCGGCGTGCGCCCCCGGAGGACGCACTCGGCTGGGCAGTCCAGCACTGGCGGCCCGGGCGATTCGCCGGCGTGAAGGTCCGCGTGGCGCGGGACGTGCAAGGGCAGGCGGCAGTACAGGAACGAGACCGATGAGCACGAAGACGCGATCGAAGCGCGCGAAGGGCGCCGGCGCGACGCCGGAGGGTGGCAAGGCCAGCCCGCGGGTGATCCGCAAGTATCCGAACCGGCGGCTCTACGACACCGTCGAGAGTCGCTACGTGACGCTGGCCGACATCCGCCGCCTCGTCACCGAGCGGGTCGACTTCGTCGTCCTCGACCGCAAGACGCAGCGGGACATCACGCGCAGCATCCTGCTGCAGGTGATCGCGGAGCAGGAAGGCGGCGGCGAGTCGCTCATGAATCGTGACTTCCTCTCGCAGGTGATCCGTACCTACGGCAACGGCCTGCAGGACTTCGTCGGACGCTACCTCGAGGAGAGCCTGCAGAACTTCGCGAAGGAGCAGCGCGAGTTCCGCGAACGGCTCAAGAGCGTCGTCGGCGTGGATCCCGTGGAGGTCGTCACTGCCGCGGCGCAGAAGAACTACCAGCGCTGGAAGTCGCTGCAGGACGAGGTCTTCGCCCGCCTGCCCCGGCCCTGGGGCCGTGACGACAGGGACAAGGAAGCAGACAAGGACAGGGACTAGCCGTCGACGTTGCGCATCGACAGCCGCACCCGGCCCTGGCGGTCCACCTCGAGTACCTTCACGCGCACCACGTCGCCTTCCTTGAGCTTGTCGCTCACGCGTTCGACTCGCTCTTCCGAGATCTGCGAGATGTGCACGAGGCCGTCCTTGCCCGGCAGGATCTGCACGAACGCGCCGAAATCCATCAGGCGTACGACCTTGCCCTGATAGATCGCCCCCACCTCGACCTCGGAGGTGATGAGCTCGATGCGACGCTGCGCCTCGCGGCCCGCGGCGCCGTTGACCGAGGCGATCTTGACCGACCCGTCGTTCTCGATGTCGATCGTCGTGCCGGTTTCCTCGGTGATCGCGCGGATGACCGCACCGCCCTTGCCGATGACCTCGCGGATCTTCTCCGGGTCGATCTTCATGGTGATGATCGTGGGCGCCCACTCCGACATCTTCGGGCGGGCGGTGGCGATGACCCTGGCCATTTCGCCGAGGATGTGCAGGCGCGCCTTGTGCGCGTGCTCGAGCGCGACCTGCATGATCTCGCGCGTGATGCCCTCGATCTTGATGTCCATCTGCAGTGCCGTGACGCCGTCCGACGTGCCCGCAACCTTGAAGTCCATGTCGCCAAGGTGATCCTCGTCGCCGAGGATGTCGGTCAGGACCTGGAACCGGCCGCCGTCGAGCACGAGACCCATGGCCACTCCCGCCACCGGCGCCTTGATCGGCACGCCCGCATCCATCAGGGACAGGCTGGTACCGCACACCGACGCCATCGAACTCGAGCCGTTCGACTCGAGGATCTCGGAGACTACGCGGATCACGTAAGGGAACGTCGTCATGTCGGGCATGACGGCACTGACGCCGCGGCGCGCCAGATTGCCGTGCCCGATCTCGCGGCGCTTCGGCGAGCCCATCATGCCCGTCTCGCCGACCGAGAACGGCGGGAAGTTGTAGTGCAGCATGAACGGTTCCTTCCGTTCGCCCGCCAGCGCGTCGATCAGCTGCGCATCGCGACCGGTGCCGAGCGTGGTCGTCACGAGTGCCTGCGTCTCGCCGCGCGTGAATACCGCCGAGCCGTGCGTGCGCGGCAGGGCGCCGACCTGCACGGTGATCGGCCGCACCGTGTGCATGTCGCGGCCGTCGATGCGGCGCTCGCCCGCGATGATCCGGCGGCGCACGATGTCGTATTCGAGGCGGCCGAGTTCCTCGCCGACCTTGCGGGCGTCGAACTGTGGCGCGTCGCCCGTCGCGAGTGCCGCGACCACTGCCTGCTTGATCTCCCCGATGCGCGCATACCGCGCCTGCTTCTCGGTGATCGTATAGGCCTTGCCGAGTTCGGCCTCGGCCTGCGCGGCCACGGCCTTCGCGAGCGCGGTGTCCGCCGGCGGGGGTGACCAGTCCCACGCGGGCTTGCCGGCCTCCCGGGCGAGCTCCCGGATGGCCCCGATCGCGGCCTGCATCTGCTCGTGTCCGAAGACCACCGCGCCGAGCATCACGTCCTCGGGCAGCATCTTCGCTTCCGATTCGACCATGAGCACAGCATCGGCCGTGCCCGCCACGACGAGGTCGAGCTTCGAGGTCTGCAGGTCCTTCTGCGTCGGATTGAGCAGGTATTTCCCGTCGCGGTAACCGACCTTCGCGGCGCCGATCGGGCCCTTGAACGGGATTCCCGACAGCGCGAGCGCCGCCGAGGCGCCGAGCATCGCGGGGATGTCCGAGTCGATATCGGGGTCGAGGGAAACGACCGTCGCGACCACCTGAACCTCGTTGAAGAAATATTCAGGGAAGAGCGGCCGGATCGGTCGGTCGATGAGGCGCGAGGTGAGCGTCTCCTTCTCCGACGGACGTCCTTCGCGCTTGAAGAAGCCGCCCGGGATGCGGCCCGCCGCGTAAGTCTTCTCGACGTAGTTCACCGTGAGCGGGAAGAAATCCTTGCCCGAATTGGCATCCTTGCGGCCGACGGCAGTGACGAGGACGACCGTGTCGCCCATGGAGACGAGGCAGGCGCCATCGGCCTGGCGGGCGAGGCGGCCGGTCTCCAGGGTCACGGAGTGCTGGCCGTACTGGAAGGTCTTCTTGTGGACGTTCACGATGATGTCCCGTGCTGCGAGAGCGTGTGTATTGGGAGGCGGAAACGAATCCGGCCCGCATTGCGGGCCGGACATCGGTAGTCGGGTCAGCGGCGCAGGCCGAGGCGGCTCACTACGTCCTGGTAGCGCGCGGAATCGGTCGATTTCAGGTAGTCGAGGAGCTTGCGACGCTGCGTGACGAGCTTGAGGAGGCCGCGGCGCGACGAATGGTCGCGCTTGTGCACCGTGAAGTGCTCGCCGAGTTCGTTGATGCGCGCGGACAGGAGCGCGATCTGGACCTCGGGCGAGCCCGTATCCTTGCCGTTGCGGCGATAGCCGCCGACGATCTCGCCCTTGCGCTCGGTGGACAGTGCCATCGTAGAGTGTCCTCGGAAACCTTGATTCTTGACCCTTGAATTGAGCCGCGCATTTTACCCGTCGACGCGCCGGATTCTCAAGCCGTGCCGCCGTCGCAGGCCGCCGGGCCCGGAACGAACAGGCGCAGGACCCGCACCTTGCGGTTCGCATCGACCTCGACGAGACCCAGGAAGCGCCCATCGGAGTCGCGGGCTTGCGCCCTGGGCGCCCTGGGCGTGCCCTCCGGAGCGTCGACCACCCGGCCCTGGCACAGGTGGCGAGCCTGCACGGGCCCGAGGTCGAGCCGGGGCAGGCGCGTGAAAGCGAGTTCGACCGGCTGCAGCCACGGCGGCGCGTCATGCGCATCGAGCGGCTGCACGGCCCAGTCCTCGATCGCCTCCAGCGTGATCATTGCCTCGTTCTCGAACGGCTCCACCCAGAGGCGGCGCAGTGCGGCCAGGTGCCCCAAGGTGCCGAGGCGCGCTGCAATCTCCTCGCCAAGGACCCGGACATACGTGCCCTTGGAGCAGATCACCTCGAACTCGAGCTCCGGCGCCGCGAGCCGGCGCAGCTCGAGGCGGTACACCGTGACGCTGCGCGCCACGCGCGTGACCTGCTCGCCGCGACGCGCGAGCTCGTACAGCGGCCGGCCGCCCTGCTTGAGCGCCGAGTGCATGGGCGGCACCTGCTCACTCGTCCCGACGAGCGTCGCCAGCGTGTCCGCGACGCCTGTCTCCGACAACTCGGGCCACCCGGCCTCGCCGACCACCTGACCCTCGGCGTCACCCGTGTCGGTGGCGACACCGAGACGCAGGGTCGCGCGGTACGCCTTGGCGGACCCGAGCAACTGGCCGCAGGCCTTCGTGGCCTGGCCGAAACAGAGTGGGAGCATCCCCGTCGCCATGGGATCGAGCGTTCCGGCATGACCGGCCTTCGCGGCCCGCAGCAGGCGGCGAACACGTTGCAGCACCTGGGTGGAAGAGGTGCCCGCCGGCTTGTCGAGCAGCACGAGCCCGTCCACCGTGCGCCACCCCCTCCCGCGGCCGCCGGCCGGACCCGACCGCGCGATCAATGCCCGCTGCCCTCCGGGTCGTCGTCGGCGCCCGCGTGGCGTGCGGCGTCCTCACGCACGGCGCGCGTGATGAGCGCATCGAGGCGATTGCCGCGCTCGAGTTCCTCGTCCGGCCGGAAATGGATCTCGGGGGCCACGCGGAGCCTCAAGGCCCGGCCGAGCGGGCCGCGCAGGTAGCGCGCGGCCTCCGCGAGGATCTCGCGCTGCAACGGGTCGTGTGCGTCACCGTTCAGCAGCTCGAAATGGACCCAGGCATGCGCGAGATCCGCGGACACGCGCACATGGGTGATCGTGAGCGGCTTGAGCCGCGGGTCGCGGGCCTCGCGGCGCAGCAGGTCCGAAAGCGTCCGCTGCACCTGCTCGGCGACGCGTCGTGCGCGCGGGACCTCGCGTGGCATCGCCAGGCTACGCGCTGCGCGCGACCTCTACGCGGGCGAAACACTCGATCTGGTCGCCGGCGCGGATGTCGTTGTAGTTGCGCACGCCGATGCCGCATTCCGTCCCGGCCCGGACCTCGCCAACGTCGTCCTTGAAACGCCGCAGCGAGTCGAGTTCGCCCTGGTGGATGACGACGTTGTCGCGCAGTACGCGCACCGGATTGCCACGCTTGATGTTGCCCTCGACGACGAGGCAGCCCGCGACCGTGCCGAACTTGCTCGAGCGGAAAACCTCGCGCACCTCGGCGAGGCCGACGATCTGTTCCTTGATCTCCGGCTTCAGCATGCCGGACATGGTCTGACGGACGTCGTCGATGGCCTCGTAGATGATGCTGTAATAGCTCACGTCCACGCCGGCTTCCTTCATGGCGTTGCGCGCGGCACCGTCGGCACGTACGTTGAAGCCGATGATGCGGGCGCGGGACGCCGCCGCCAGCGTGACGTCGGACTCGGTGATGCCGCCCACGCCGCTCGCGATCACCTTGACCGCGACCTCGTCCGTGCCGAGCTTCGAGAGCGCATCGCGCAGTGCCTCGACGCTGCCCTGCACGTCGCCCTTGACGATGAGCTGGATCGTCGCGCCGGCCTGCTCGCCCAGCTGCGAGAAGACGTCCTCGACCTTCTTCGCGGCACCGGCGAGCCGCACGTCGCGGAACTTGCCCTGCCGGTAGAGCGCGACCTCGCGCGCCTTGCGCTCGCTCTCCACGGCCATCAGGTCGTCGCCCGCATTGGGCGCGTCGGACAGCCCGAGCACCGCCACCGGCACCGCCGGACCCGCGCTCCGCAGCTGCTTGCCCGACGCATCGAACAGCGCGCGGACGCGCCCGAACTCCTGGCCGGCGATGATCGGGTCCCCGGTCTTGAGCGTGCCGCGCTTGACGAGAACCGTCGCGACCGCGCCGCGGCCCTTCTCGATGCTCGACTCGAGGACCACCCCGACCGCGGCACCCTCGTGCGCCGCCTTGAGGTCGAGCACCTCGGCCTGCAGGAGAATGCTCTCGAGCAGCTGATCCACACCCTGCCCGGTGCGCGCCGAGACGTTCACGAACATCGTGTCGCCGCCCCATTCCTCGGGAATGACGTTCTGCTTGCCGAGGTCGTTGCGTACGCGGTCCGGGTCGGCGTCGCCCTTGTCGATCTTGTTGACCGCCACCAGCATCGCGACGCCAGCCGCGCGCGCGTGCTGGATCGCCTCGATCGTCTGCGGCATGACGCCATCGTCGGCCGCCACGACGAGGACCACGATGTCCGTCACGTGGGCGCCGCGCGCCCGCATGGCGGTGAACGCGGCGTGGCCCGGCGTGTCGATGAACGTGATCGGGCCCTTCGGCGTCTCGACCTGGTAGGCTCCGATGTGCTGCGTGATGCCGCCCGCCTCGCCCGCCGCGACCTTCGTGCGGCGGATGTAGTCGAGCAGCGAGGTCTTGCCGTGGTCGACGTGCCCCATGATGGTCACGACCGGGGCGCGCGGCAGCAGCTCGACTTCGCCCGCCTGCGCCTGCAGCTGTTCCTCGAGCGCGTT
>JAGOXN010000162.1 GCA_018059685.1 Steroidobacteraceae bacterium
GCTGCGGACGCGATGGATCGGATCATGGGGCGAGCCTCGGGCGGATGGGGATCCGGAGCTTACCGCAATGCAGGAATCGCGTCGCATCGTGCCTGCGATGCACGCGCAGAGCCTTCCGGGCGGCTCCTCTGGCGCACGTGCATCAGCATCGGCCGGCTCCCGTCACCAGGTGAGGTCGTCGGGCACGACGTAGTCCTTGTACGGGTCGTCGGCCGGTTCGATCGCCCCGGGCGTCGACTCCGGCGGAGCCAGTGCGTTGGCGTGGACCACTGCGGCCGGATCGCGCTCGAGGATGCGCGCGACGCAGGATGCGGGCACGAGGTCGAGATGGCCGTCGCAACGCACGATGGCGAGATCGCCGCGCACCAGGCGCGCGCGAAGCGCCGCGTCGACCGCGATGCGGCGCACCTTGCCGTCGACGACGAAGTTGTAGTAGTCGTCCGACTCGACGCGCGGGAGTCGATGCTCCTCGACGAATTGCCTGAGCTGCGCGATGCGTTCCTTCGCGGCCGCCTTCTCGAGCTTGCGGCGATTGAGCTCCTGGTCCCGGGCGGTCTTGGCTGCCTGCGCCTGCCGGACAGGGGAGGCTGGCACGCCTGCAGGCGCCTTCCCGCCCCGATTCTTCCGGGTCTGCTGGCGTTGCTGCGACTCCGCCAGCCGCGCCTGTTTCTCCGTCACGAGGCCGGCCTTCAGCAGCTGGTCGCGCAGGGACATGCTCATTCACTCGTCTCGTTCACGGGGCGATCGCGCCTTGCCGAGGTCGGCTATCTTACAGAGGTCTGGCCGGGATCGAGGGCTCTGGCCGGCGTCATGCATGATTCCGCGGCGCGGCCGGCCGATGTCACGCGATGCGCCGATCGGCCGTGGCCGCGGGCTGTGTCCGGGCTACGGCGCTGCGCAAGCGGCCTCGTCGCCACCCGCAACGACGGCGAGATGATTGGCCACCGGACGTTCGACGGGATCGCTCGGCTGGTTGACGATGCGGTCCCCGATCCACATCGCGCTCGAGCCGCCCCCATCGAGGTTGACGGCAGTACAGGCGCCGAGCTCGTCCATGAAGGCCGCGAGCTCGGGCAGCGTCACACCGGGAACCTGCTCGCGTCGTCCGTCGACGACGACGAGATAGAGCGTGGCCCCGTCCTGGGCGAGTCCCACGGCCGTACGCGGATGCGGCGCGCGGGTGAAGTGGTCGCTGCCGGGCAGTCGTGCGACCGGTTCGCAGCCGGAGACGATCATGGGCCACCCCGACACGGCGCCCGTCATCCACGGTTCGGGCCGCCGGAGCGGTTTGCGCCGTGGAAAGATCTGTACGTGCCGGACGCCGATGCCGACGACTTCCTGGTGGCGTCCGCGTGCGACGCCCTCGGACCAGAGGCCGCAGGCGCCCATCGCGAGGCCGAGCGGGCGCATCTCCGCGTCGAAGTAGTCGGCGTTGATGGCGACGATGGCGGCATTGCGCCGCGCGAACTCGCTGACGGTGAGTCCCCGCTCGGATTCGCGCGTCGCCACGAGGCGAAGTCCCTCGGTCGCGAGGTCGACGCGCACGATGTGTGCATCGAATCCCTCGCGCTCGACGTGCCGGTACCCGACACCCGTGGCGACCGGCTGCCACTCCGCGGCCAGGACTGCCCCGGAGTGCGTGACGGCGAACACGGCCAGCACGCACCATGAATCGCACGTTCGTCGCGGCTTCGCCACCAGCATGCCAGGCGCCTCAAGCATCGCCGGCCGAACCCGCGCACCAGCGCGCGAGCCGCACCATCGCCAGCGTGTCGTGCGCGCAGTAGCGGAGCAGCCGTTCGCGTATCGCGTCGCGCCGCGGTGCCGGTGTCGCTGGATCGATCGCCTCGAGATAGGCGCGCTGCGCGGCTCCGCCCTCCTGGATCTCGTCGAGGCGCGAGTAATCCATGTCGGGCGCAATCGTCGGGATGACCGCCTTGATCGACCAGCTCCCGTGCAGGCCTGGGTGACAGTAGTGGCGCTTGACGATCGGGTGCAGGTCGAGCAGGCGGGCGGCGATGCGGCCCAGGGGCTCGGCAAGGTCCGTGCAGAATGCGGCGAGTGTCGCGAGGCACTGGCGCTCGAAACCCGTGTACATGAACACCGGTCCGACCGGGCCCACGGCATCGACGAGTCGCGACGCCACGTGGCGCATCGGCGCCTCGCCGCTCAGGTCGAGGCAGTCGAGATGCGCAGGCTCGCCTTGCGCGGACCGCTCGACGTGCAGCGACCACTGGAACGGCACCTGCTGGTACGGGCGCGTCCCCGGCCAGGCCGGCACTGCGAACGAGATCGTCTCGAAATCGAGGTGGTAGCGCGGGTAGGGCAGGCCCGCCAGTTCCGCGCGCAGCGCCGCATGGTCGACTTCCGGCCTGCTGGCACGAACGGCGGTCCAGAAGCGCGCCTGGTCCGTGCCGCTGATCAGTTCCTCCGGAACGTCGCGCACGTCCGCATAGCCACGGGCGACGAAATCGTCGAGCTTGCGGCCGACGCCCGGCAGGTCGGTCAGCGGGAACTCCGCCTTTGGCCAGCAGTGCCCGATGAACGGGCATCGATAGGGTTTGAAGCAGCGGCTGCCATGCCGCACGCGTGGTTCCTCTCCCGCGAGCGCGCCGCGCGCTGAATGCAGCCATTTCGGGACTTCGCCGGCCCTGGCGAGGGCTTCCGCCGTGACGTCCTGCTCCACCAGGAGACCCGCATGGTTCCCGTCCCCACCGTATACGAACTGGTTGTGCACGTGGGCGAGCGCAATTGCACGTGGTCGCGCGCGCGTAGCCTCGAGCACCCAGGCCTGTATGGCGCAATCCTCGACGTGTTCCTCGTGGACACTGGTCGAAGCCTTTACCTCGACGACACGGTTCGCGTGGTCCTGCCGCTCCAGCACGTCCGTGCGCACGAGCAGGCCCTCGCGTTCGAAGGTGGCCTCGAAGATCGGCGTGACCTGCGGATCGCGCAGCAGTCGATCGGTCATCTTCATTGCGGCGGCGAGCCCGCCGTCGTACTCGACGAGGGCGCCCGCCCCGCGATCGTACAACCGGTGTGCCACAGTACCGATCGCGTGGCCGGTGTCGAACAGCGCCTGCGTCGCGGGATCGGGCGGCGGCGCCAGGCCCGGGCGGTGAGTCTCGAGCCAAAGCCGCCTCGGGCACTGCCGGAACGACATCAGCCGGGTCTTCGAGAGTCCCCGCGCCACTTCAGTCCCGCATCCCGCCGGCAGTCCATGCCACCGGTCAATCCCACATCGACACGATCTGGCCGACGTTCGGCGCGACCGATCCGTCGTAGACCGCCCGCCAGGTGGCGGCAGCGGCCGCAGGTCCGCTCGAGCGCACCAGCCCGAGCCACGCGTGGCTCGCATCGACGAATTCCCGCAACGCATGGCCGACGCGCGACTGGTAACCGGCCGCGCCCCAAGCCTCGACGCGTCTTTTCACCTGGGTCGGCGCGAAGAAGAATGCGGGCTTCGGTCCGGGGATCTCGTCCGGGTGCCCTGGGGCATCGTGGTGGCTGCGGCCGATCGCCATCGAGTGCCGCAGCTGGTCCCCGAAATGCGTGTGCACGCGCGCCAGGACCGTGCCGTTCCCCGACATGTCGATCGACACGACCGGCATGCGCGGGATCGCCTCGATGTCGTCGTAGGTGACGACCTCGTCGTAGCAGCCCACCCCGTACGCGAAGGCGTGGTTCGCGGCCGACGTGACCCCGATCACGTCGAGGCCGTCACGCGCATCGGCGCAATGCGCGAAACCGATGGCCGTCTTGCTGGAGGCGGAGAGCACGAGCACGTGCGAGGCGCCGAAGTAGCCGCAGTCGCCGAGGTAGTCCTCGGCGAGGAATCCGGTGATGAACAGTGCGCGCAGCAGCGCATGGCGATCCTCGGCGTCCGAGCCCGGCTCGTAGAAGGGATCCCGGTCGGTGGCGGTGTATGCGCGGTAGACGGGCGCGTGCGCGGCACGGTGCGGTCCGTCGTCGCGCAGTCCATCCGCCGTCGGCGTCGCGGTCATGTCCACGTAGCGCGACATCGGGAACCAGCCAAAGCAGCGGCGGCCGGGCGCGACGCCGTCGTGCGTCGAGGCGACGACCTCGGCCCAGCCCATGGCCGGGACGCGGCCCCAGCCGCCCTGCACCGGGAAGAAGTCCCAGTAGCCGAGGACGTCGCCGACGGTCGCGTAGGTAACGGTGTTCGCCGTGAGGGCAAACCGCTCGACTCGAAAACGCACCTGGCCCGGGGCGAGATCGCGCAGGGGTTCCTCGACGACACGGGTCGTCGCATGACTGCTGCGGTTGACTTCGAGGTGGGCGTTGTCCATGCCGATCTCCCAGCTCGCGTTGCGGTGTTCCGCGATTGTAGACTCCCGCCATTTCGCCGACGGAGTCGTTTCATGCGCCTTGTCTTGCTTGCGCTTTCCCTCGTCGCTTCGCTTCCCGTAGCCGCCGAGCCTCTTGCACTGCAGTGCGGCCAGGTCTTCGATTCGAAGTCCGCGCGCCTCCTCGGCCCGCGGACCATCGTCACGGCCGACGGCCGGATCGCCCAGGTGCTGCCTGGACCGGTGGCGGTGCCGGGAGCGACCGTGGTCGACCTCGCGGGACACACGTGCATGCCGGGTTGGATCGACCTGCACGTGCACCTCGACCACGAGTCCAATCCGCGGAGTTACGAGGAGCGGTTCCGGCTCGACGACACGGACTTCGCCTTCAGGTCCGTGGGTTTCGCGGAGCGCACGCTCCTGGCCGGTTTCACGACCGTGCGCGACCTCGGCGGCAAGGTCACGCTGGATCTGCGCGATGCGGTGAACTCGGGGCTCGTGAAAGGGCCGCGGATCTACGCAGCCGGCAAGAGCATCGCCACCACCGGCGGCCACGGCGACCCACGCAACGGCCTGAGCGCCGAGCTGCTGTTCGTGCTCGGTGCGCCGGGCCCGACCGAGGGCGTCGTGAATGGCGTGGACGACGCACGCCAGGCCGTGCGCCAGCGATACAAGGAGGGCTCCGATGTCATCAAGATCACCGCGACGGGCGGCGTACTGAGCTATGCGAAGAGCGCGGACGCGCCCCAGTTCACGGTGGACGAGATCCGCGCCGTGGTCGAGACGGCCCGCGACTACGGGTTCACGGTCGCGGCGCATGCACACGGCAAGGAGGGCATCCGCCGCGCCATCGAAGGCGGCGTGACTTCGATCGAGCATGGCACCTACATGGATGACGAGATCTTTGCGCTCATGAAGAAGCACGGCACCTGGTACGTGCCGACGATCAGTGCCGGTCGCTTCGTGGCGGAGAAGGCAAAGGTCCCGGGCTATCTGCCCGAGATCGTGCGTCCCAAGGCCGAGCGCATCGGTGCGCAGATCCAGGACACCTTCGCCCGGGCCCGCGCGGCCGGCGTGAAGATTGCGTTCGGTACCGACCAGGGTGTGGCGCCGCACGGCGACAACGCGCTCGAGTTCGGCTACATGGTCGAGGCCGGAATGCCGCCGGCGGTCGCACTGCAGTCGGCCACCTACGCCGCGGCGCAGGTGCTGCAGGTCACCGACATCGGTCAGCTCGAACCCGGGTTCCGCGCCGACGTCGTTGCCGTGCCGGGCGATCCGCTCGCCGACATCGCGCTCACGCGCCAGGTGGACTTCGTGATGAAGGACGGCGTGCGCTATCGCTAGACGCCACGCCTCAGGCCGCGTACGCGGCGTAGCGCGGCTCGTACATCTGCGCGTGGACCATCCCGAGCAGGTCATCCGGCCGGTCGATGTCCGCGAGCCCGGCGCGGAACGCGACTTCCGCGACGGCCGCCGCGATTTGTGCCGAGACCTCGCGAACCCGGCCGAGCGGCGGGTACAGGCTGCCCTGCGCAAGGTCCTCCTCGCTCACCTGCGACGCGAGCGTGCGTGCGGCCACCATGAGCATCTCGTCCGTCACGCGCGAGGCGCGCACTGCGACGACCCCGAGCCCGACCCCCGGGAAGACGTAGGAATTGTTGCCCTGCCTCGGGACGAACCGGCGTCCGTCGAGTGTCACCGGATCGAACGGGCTTCCCGACGCGAAGAGCGCTCGGCCGCCCGACCACGCGTAGGCCTGCTCCGCTGTGCACTCCGATTTCGAAGTCGGATTCGACAGCGCGAAGACGATCGGGCGCTCGTTGATCCGCGACATCTCCTCGATCACCTCGCGGGTGAACATTCCGGGCGTGGCGCCGACGCCGAGGATTGCCGTCGGCCTGAGCGCCTCCACCGCGCCGATGAAGTCGCCGACCGGTGCGTGCTCGTGCGCGTACGGCCTCTTGTGTTCCGCCAGTGCCGGGCGGTCGGTGGTCAAGAGCCCCTTCGAATCAACCATCCA